>CAXTUO010000789.1:0-2436 GCA_964247175.1 uncultured Acetobacteraceae bacterium
CCGTCAGGGTTGGCCTGACGGACACTGTGCCGGGCGCGGGTGGTATCACGCTGTCCTTTGGTCTGGTCGTTTGAGGAAGCGGCACAAGCTGTTACGCTGATGCTCCGAACGCCGCAGCGGCCTTGGCGAGGCTCTTGGCGCCGTCCCACAAGGCCGCGATCTCGTGGCCCGAAAAGCCCAGAACGAAGCCGTCCGATGGGCCAGGCTCCAGGCGGGTTTCGGACAGGAGCCAAGCTTGCACCCGCGCCGTGTCCCTGATGCGGGCCGCAGCGCCCGGGGGCGGGTCGGGCTGCAGGCGGGCGACAAGGTGCAAGCCCTGGTCAGGGACCGCCACCTGTAGCGCCCCGCCGGCGTGCGCGGTCAGCGTGTCCGCGACCGCATCGCGGGCCGTCCGGTAGCGCCCCCGCATCCGCCGGATGTGGGCGGAAAGGTCGCCGTCCGCCATAAGGTCGGCCAGGGCGCCCTCCAGGAGGCTTGGAGGAAAGCGGTCCAGGGCAGCCCGTGCAGCCAAGACAGGCTCAAGCAGGGACGGCGGCAGGACGACGTAGCCCATGCGCAGGCCGGGGAAGAGCACCTTCGAGAACGTCCCGAAGTAGATGACCCGTCGGGCGGCGTCGATGCCGGCCAGGGCGGTGAGCGGCGGCCCGCCGTAGCGGAACTCGCTGTCGTAGTCGTCTTCCAGCACCCAGGCGTCCGCGTCGCGCGCCCAGTCCAGCAGGGCGATGCGCCGGTCCATCCGCATGACGACGCCGGTCGGGAACTGGTGCGACGGGGTCACATAGGCGACCCGGGCGCCTGGGGCGCAGCGCCGGCCCTCGTCCACCACAAGCCCGTGCCTGTCCACTGGGACCGGGACCAGCCGGGCGCCGGCGGCTTCCAGCGCCCTTCGGGCTGCGGGATAGCCGGGGTCCTCCATCCAGGCGGCATCGCCGGGCCTGAGCACCACGCCCAAGCAAAGCTGCAAGCCCTGCTGCGTTCCGCTGACCAGCACGACATGGCCCGGGTCGCAGCGCACGCCCCGGCTGACGGCGATGTGCTCCGCCACGCGCTCGCGCAGCTCCCGGCCGCCGCGGGGGTCGCCATAGCCAAGGTGGACGGGATCGAGGGTCCCCAGGCGCTTGCTGACCGCACGGCGCAGGCGGCCCTGGAACAGGGCGTCAACACTCGTCCGGCCAAGGGCGAACACCTCGCGGCCGGGGGCCATGTCCGTCGCCACAACCCGCTCCGTCCGGGCCGGGCCAGATGGGACGTGGCTCGCGACAAAGGTGCCCGCGCCCACCCTGGCCTCCACCAGTCCATCCGACAGCAGTTGCTCGTAAGCGCCGACAACCGTGTTCCGCCTCATGCCGAGCTGGGCCGCCAACGCGCGGCTGGCCGGGAGGCGGCTGCCAGGGGCGAGCCGGCCGGCAAGGATCGCATCGCGCAAGCCCTGGTGGACGCGCACGGATTGCGGGCCGTGCATCCCCTCCAGGTGCAGCGGCAGGTCCAGCGTGCCGGCCTGGGTTGCCGGATTGGCTGGCGTTTGCGTGGGCAATTGGACCTCCCGGCGACCAATCTACCCGGCGCATGGTGCAGCCGCAACGAGCCAGCCAGGAGATCAAGCATGTCGGACGCGGAAACCCTCGCCTATTCAGTGGACGCCCGGAACCGGGTGAAGCGCCGCCACGACCGGGGCTTCTACGACCACGGAACTGTCCACGCCCTGCTGGACGCGGCCATGCTGTGCCATGTGTCCTACGTCATAGACGGCCTGCCCTACTGCACGCCGACGCTGTTCTGGCGCGAGGGCACGACCTTGTACTGGCACGGCAGCAGCGCCAGCCGCATGTTGCGGAACCAGTCCGCTGGCCAGCCGGCGTGCCTGACCGTGACCCACCTGGACAGCCTCGTGCTGGCGCGCTGCGGGTTCAACCACTCGGCCGACTACCGCTCGGTGATGGCGTTCGGCAACGCCCGGCTGGTGGACGACCCGGCGGAGAAGGAAGCCGCGCTGGTTGCCATGGTGGACCGCTTCTTCCCGGCGCGCACGGCTGGGCTACGGCGGAGCACCACGCAGGAGATCAAGGCGACTGCCGTGGTGGCCATGGAGATCGAGCGCGCGTCCGCCAAGATACGCGGCAAGGGCGTCGCGGACGACGAGCAGGACTACGAGCTGCCGATCTACGCCGAGCGCCTGCCCGTCCGCACCGTGATCGGGGAGCCTGAGCCGTGTTCCCGTCTCATGCAGGGCGTCGCCCGCCCGGACACGCTTGCCGGCTACCGTGCAGGCCGCGCGCTTGAGGAGGCGCTGACGGAGGCGCACGCCGCGACGTACCCGCGGTGACGCCACCGGACGGTTCCGCGGCCCGCCGAGAGGATACGGCTGCGATGACCCCCGGCATGATGCAAGTGATCCGGGAGCAGCGGCTCGGCTTCGTCGCCACGGTAAACGCGGAC
>CAXTUO010000790.1:0-578 GCA_964247175.1 uncultured Acetobacteraceae bacterium
GCCGCCGGGTCGCGGTCCAGCAGCTCGAACAGCAGGCGCTCGAAGTTGCTGCTGATCTGGATGTCCATGGAAGGCGACAGGCTCGGCTCCACGCCGCGGATCGACATGTCGTTGGCTTCGAGGAAGCGCGCCAGGATGTCGTTGCGGTTGCTCGCGACCACGAGCCGCGTGACCGGCACCCCCATGCGCCGCGCCGCCCAGGCCGCCAGCACGTTGCCGAAGTTGCCGGTGGGCACGCTGAACGCCACCTCCCGTTCCGGCCCGCCGAGCGCCAGGCTGGCCGCCACGTAGTACGGGATCTGCGCCGCGATGCGGGCCCAGTTGATGCTGTTCACCGCCGAAAGGTGCAGGTCGCGGCGGAACGACACGTCGGCGAACATCGCCTTTACCAGGTCCTGGCAGTCGTCGAAGGTGCCGTCCACCGCGATGTTGGCGATGTTGCGGGCGTGCACCGTGGTCATCTGCCGGCGCTGCACCTCGCTGGTGCGGCCTTGGGGGTGCAGGATCACCACGTCGATGCCGGGCCGTCCGCGGCAGGCCTCGATGGCGGCGGAGCCGGTGTCGCCGGAGGTTGCGCC
>CAXTUO010000790.1:588-2433 GCA_964247175.1 uncultured Acetobacteraceae bacterium
ACCCGCTGGTTCTGCTGCTCCAGCACGTAGGCGAACATGCGGCCCAGCAGCTGCATCGCCACGTCCTTGAAGGCGAGGGTCGGCCCGTGGAACAGCTCCTGCGCCCACAGCCCGGTGTCGAGCTGCACCAGCGGCACCACCGCCGGGTGGGTGAACTCGGCGTAAGCGTCCCGGCACATGGCCTGCAGCGCCGCGAAGGGGATGCAATCGCCGACGAACGGCGCCAAAACCCGGGCGGCCAGCTCGTGGTATGGCAGGCCGCGCAGCCCGCGCAGGTCCGCGGGCGACCAGTGCGGCCAGGTTTCGGGCATGAACAGCCCGCCGTCCTCGGCCAGCCCGGCCAGCAGCACGCCGGCGAAGTCGCGTGCGGGGGCTTGCCCGCGGGTCGAGATGTATCGCATGGCGGCGATTGTAGGCGGGGCTGACAGCCGATCCAACCCCCGGCGCCCCGGCCGGATCAGCCCTTCGGTTGCGTTTTGTCGTCCTTGTCCTGGTCCCCCTCGTCCAGATCCCCCGTTTCCAGGTCCTCGTCGTCCTGGCCCTCGTACCATTCCAGCACGCTGTCGTGGAAGTCCGGGTCGTTCAGCAGGCGCATGGCCAGCGCGATGGCGATCTCGTGCGGCTCCGGCACCTCCGTCGTGCCGTCCTCCAGCTCGCGCGCCGGCACGACGCGGATGGTCATGGACCCGTCCTCCTCGCCGATGATCAGCGCGACCTCGGTGGGATCAAGGTCGATGGTGGTGTTCGCGTCGGCCATGCGCGCTTCTCCTGAATATCGCGGGTGACTAGCAGGTTCGGGCCGCCTGCGGCTAGGCTTGCCGGGATGGCCCGTCGGCGAGGTAGCGGGCCGTGAGGTGCGCCTCGAAATCCGCGGGGTCCAGCGGTTTGCCGGTCGCCGCGCGCAGCAGGTCGTTGAATCCCAGCCGGCTGCCCTGGCCGTGCACATGCAGCCGCAGCCAGCCGACCAAGGGACCCAGCTCGCCCCGCCCCAGCCCGGCGTCCAGGTCGGCCACGTCCCGCCGGGCCGCCGCCATGAGCTGCGCCGCCGCCATGGCGCCCAGGGTGTAGCTCGGGAAATAGCCGAACGCGCCGTCATACCAATGGATGTCTTGCAGGCAGCCGCGCGCATCGTCCGGCGGGGTGACGCCCAGCAGCGCCGCCATGCCGTCCCGCCACGCGCCGGGCAGGTCGGCCACCGCCAGGTCGCCCGACACCAAGGCCTGCTCCAGCCGGAAGCGCAGGATCACGTGCGCGGGGTAGGTCATCTCGTCCGCATCGACCCGGATGAACCCGCGCCCGACCCGGCGCCACAGCCGCGACAGGTTGGCCGGCGCATACGGCTCCGCCGGGCCGCCGAAGATGCCGTGCATCTCCGGTCCCAGCCAGGACAGGAACGGGTCGGACCGGCAGGCCTGCATCTCGACGATCAGCGACTGGCTTTCATGCGCCGCCATGCCGGCCGCCTCGCCCACGGGCTGGCGGGCATAGGGGACGGGCAGGCCGCGCTCATACAAGGCGTGGCCGGTCTCGTGCAGCACACCCATCAACGCCTGCGCCGGGTCGGACTCGTCGTAGCGCGTGGTGATCCGCACGTCGGTGGGGGTGCCGCCGCAGAACGGGTGGGCGGAGCGGTCGAGCCGCGCGTGCTCGGCCTCCAGCCCGGCGCGGGCGGACAAATGGCGGCACAGGCCTTCCTGACGCTCCGCGGGGAACACGCCGGGCAGCGGCACGGGCGGGGGCTGCCGCGCTTGCCGCTCCTCGGCGCGCGGCAGGGCGTCGCGCAGGAAGGTCTCGTAGCGCGCGAACACCGGGGCCACGTCGGCGGCGCCGATGCCGCGCTGGAAG
>CAXTUO010000791.1:0-2431 GCA_964247175.1 uncultured Acetobacteraceae bacterium
CACGAAGGCCGCCGCGGCGGGCAGGGCGAAGCGCTCCAGGTAGTGCTGCTCGACGCGGGACGCCACCGTGGTTTCCATGGTGTCGGGCGTGACCACGATGGCCTGGATCGGGATGTCGCGGCCGTTGTGGGTCAGGCTGGTCAGCACCACGACCAGGCGGTCGCCCTTCTGCTCGAAGGCGCCGCGCATGCGGTCGCCGGCAATGGGGCCGGACCCCGCCTCGACGATCACCGGGCCGCCGCCGTCCGAACTGACCGCCAGCTTGTTGACGGCGTACACGCCACGGTCGGCCGGCATCAGCACGCGCCCTGCGCGCCGCGATGCAGACGAGGAGGAAGACGAGGACGACGTGGAGGACGCCCCAGTGTTCGAGACGTTGCGCACGCGCGCGAGGCCGTCCGGCCCGTTCTCCGGCTGCCCGCCGCGTTCGGTCTGGCTTCCGCGCTCTGCCGTCTCCTCCTTCTTCTCCCAGTTGTTGGTTTCAGCCTTCTTGCCGTTCAGCCGGGCGAACAGCGCCTTCATGGCGGCGTCATAGGCCGCCACCTGTTGCTCATCCACCTTGGGCTGCGGGTTGGTGTCCGACACGCGCTGCACGGAACCCGGTGCGGGCGTGTTCGTCGCCGGCGGCGCGAAGGGGTTGGCCTGCATGGTCACGGCCGAGGGCGGGGTCGGCCTGCTGCGCGGCACCGGCGCCGGGATGACCGGATCGGCGACGACGACGCGCGGCGTCGGCTCCGGCGGCACGCTGCCCGCCAGCGGCGCCACGTAGGACCGGCCCGCCGCCTCCGCCTCCCGGCCATGCTCCCGGGCCTGTTCGCGCGCCAGCTGGTTGAAGTAGGGCGACCCGTTCGGCCCACCCGGCAGCGGGTCGGCAGCCGGCACCTTGGCCGCCTTGCTGACGGGCGCGGTTGGGGTGCTGACCAGGGCAAAGCCAGCCACTGTCACAAGGACGAGGCTGGCCGCGGTGCCCATGATCGCCAGCCGGCGCGGGCCGTTGCCGGCTTGGCCACTGAACACGCGGTAGGGGGTGAGCTTCAAGGGCATGGATCAGTGCTCCGTCAGGCGCGCGGAAACCGAGCGGCCGTTGGCTGACAACAGGACGATGGGCGTGGCGGGCAGGGCGTAGATCGACACGCCGGACGGGCCGGCCTCCGACGCCACCCACTCCGGCGAGATCACGGTGTAGCGGGTGCGCAGGTAAACCCGCCCGCCCATGCTCCAGGCCCGCACCTCGTCGGGCGACACGCCGGCCACCACCAGCGGCACCGCCTCGGCCGGCGGCGTGCCGTCCAGCATCGCCGTCAGGTAGGCGGCGCCGGTTTCGGGCGTGTTCGGCCGGGTGATAATCTGCACCTTGGCGTTCGGCCCGCGGTCGGCGACGCGCGCGTCCACGCGGGCGTCGTAGCGGTCGCGGCCGGCGATCACCATGAAGGTCAGGGGCACAGGGGCGCCCTTGAGGTAAACCAGCAAGCCCCCGCGGGGCGCGGGCGACCGGGGGATGATCTGCATGACGTTGCTGCCCTTCTCGGGCACGCTCACGTCGAAGCCGCTGTTGTCCACGTTGGGGTTGCTGTTGGTGTCCCAGATGATGGGCCACGGCTGGCCGGTGCTGTCCATGAAGGCGATGGCGGTGGGGAAGCCCTGCACCGCCTGCAAGATCGGGGTGGCGCCGCCGGGGCCGAGCGGGATGTTGACCGAGCGCGTCACCGGCAGCGCGATGCTGCCCTGCATCGCCCGCTCCTCCGCCTCGCGGACCTGGCCGTGGGCGCGGGCCAGGTCGTCGATCATCGCGGGCGTGAGCGGCAGGTTGCGGCGCCGGGCGATACCCTGCGCCTGGCGGTCCAGGTCGGCATCAACGTCCCCTTGCGACGGGCGCACGGTGATCTGCATCTGCGCCCACCCCTGCAGCGGGAAGCAGGCCGCCATGCAGGCAAGGGCGGCGGCTAAGAGTGTTCTGGCGCGCACGGTGTCTGTTCCTGGAGCTAGGTAGGGATGGCGGTGAGCTGGTCGATGGCGACGCCATCCGGGTGGTCAGGTTCGATGGTGCGGATCACCACGACGCTGACGATCAGGCGCTGGGCGTTGGTGACGTTGTCGTTCTCGAAGGTGACGATCAGCGGGATCTCCACCTTGTAGGTGTACAGGTCGCCGATGACGCCCTTGCCCCTGATGACGGCCGCGCGCTCCGGCGTGGCGGTGCCGATCAGCCGGGCGCGCTGGATGGCGGCGAGATTGCCGACGCCCTTGAAGGCGTTGGCGTAGGCGTCCCAGCCGCGGTCGGTGAAGCGCTCGCCGGCCTTGTTGAGCTGCGTCCTGTATTCCTTGAAGTTGACGGTGAACACCGCGCACACGGCGCTGACCGTCCAGATCAGCATGTCGGAGTCGCTCATCACCGGGCTGTCGAGCGGGAACACCTCGCGCGGGGTGTCAC
>CAXTUO010000792.1:0-2428 GCA_964247175.1 uncultured Acetobacteraceae bacterium
CAAGGTGTCCGCGGCTCAGCACGGCGTTCTCGGCGTAGCCGGTGATGAACAGCACCCGCAGCCCCGGCCGTGCCACCCGCGCGGCGTCCGCCACCTGCCGCCCGTTCATGCCGCCGGGCAATCCCACATCGGTCACAAGCAGGTCTATGCGGGCATCGGATTGCAGCACCCGCAGCCCCGCCGCGCCATCGGCCGCCTCGATGGCCGTGTAGCCCAGCTCCTCCAGAACTTCCGTGACCAGCATCCGCACCGTCGGCTCGTCATCCACCACCAGCACCGTTTCGCCGGAGCTGGCACGCGGGGCGCTGGACAGCTCGGCCACATCTTCAGGGGCGTCCGCCTCGCCGGCATGGCGGGGCAGGTAAAGGCAAACCGTCGTGCCCTGCCCAACCTCGGAGTGGATGCGGACCTGGCCTCCCGACTGCCTGGCGAAGCCGTACACCATGGACAAGCCCAGCCCCGTTCCCATGCCGATCGGCTTGGTGGTGAAGAACGGGTCGAAGGCGCGGGCGATCACGTCCGGCGCCATGCCGGTGCCGTTGTCGGACACGCACAGGGACACGTACTGCCCCGGCAACATGTCCCGCTCGCCCGCCGCGCGCTCATCCAGCCAGCGGTTGGCGGTCTCCACGGTGATCCGGCCGCCAGGCCTTGCGCCGGCTTCGCCGGCGCTGCCTCCGGGGGATGGCTGCGCCATGGCATCCCGCGCGTTGATGCACAGGTTCAGCAACGCGTTCTCAAGCTGGCCCGGGTCCACCAGCGTGGTCCACAGGCCCACGCCTGCGACCGGCTCCACCGTCACCTCCGGGCCGGTCGTGCGCTCGATCAGCTCCTGCATACCGGCCACCAGCCGGTTCACGTCCGTGGGCCGGGGGTCCAGCGTCTGCCGGCGCGAGAAGGCCAGCAAGCGGTGCGTCAGCGCCGCCGCCCGCTTGGCCGCGCCTTGGGCGGCGACAAGGTAGCGCTCCAAGTCATTGATCCGCCCCTGTGCCACCCGGGTCTGCAACAGCTCCAAGCTGCCCGACATGCCGGCGAGCAGGTTGTTGAAGTCGTGCGCCAGCCCGCCCGTGAGCTGGCCCACCGCCTCCATTCTCTGGCTGTGGCGCAGCGCCGCCTCCGCCTGCGCCAGCGCCTCGGCCTGCTCCCTTTCGGCGGTGACGTCGCGCGCGACGGCGTGGATCAGCCCGGCTTCCGGCACCGCGGCCCAGGACAGCCAACGGTGGCCGCCGTCCTTGTGCCGGTAGCGGTTCTCGAAGCGCAAGGTGGTCAGGCCCTGGGACTGACGGTCCACCTCGGCCAGCGTGGACGCGGCGTCGTCGGGATGGATCAGCTCCATGAACGAACGGCCGACCAGCTCGTCCTCGCGCCAGCCCAGCAGCGCGGTCCAGGCCGGGTTCACGGCGGCGATCGTGCCATCGAGGCGCGCCACCAGCATCAGGTCGGTGGAAAGCTGCCACATGCGGTCGCGCTCGGCCGTGCGCTCGGCGACGCGGGCCTCCAGCGTCTCGTTCAGCCGCTGCAGCGCCTCCTGCGCGCGCTTCTGCCCGTCGATGTCGGCGATGACGACCAGGGCGGCTGCGACCTCGCCCCCGGCGCCGAGGAGCGGCACGCCGCTGACCCTGGTCCAAGTCTCCGCCCCATCCGGCGCGCGGTAGAGGAACTCGATCCCAGGCACCGCCTCGCCGCGCAGGGCGCGCGCCCCGACATAGCGGTCCCGCAGCAGGCGCTCGCCGCGCTCGTCCCAGGCGATCCACTGCGCTTCGCCGTCCGGCATGAGCGAGGGCAGGCCCTGGTCCGGCAGGAAGCGCCGATAGGCGGGGTTCGACAGCACCGGCGTGCCGTCCGGGGCGACAAAGCAGACGCCGACCGGCAGGTGGTCCACCAGCGCGGCAAGGCGCGCGCGCTCCTCGGCGAGCCGCGCCTCGCTCGCCCGCAGCGCCGCCTCGGCCCGGCGCTGCTGCTCCACGTCGATAAGTATGGTGACCGCGGCGACGATGCGCCCCTCCGGATGCCCCACGTCCGCAGCGTCGCGCACCGGCGCGCTGCTGACGGCGATGCGCGTGATCTCCGCCCCCTCCGGCCCGCCGCGCCGGTAGAGCATCTCTTCCTGCTCGACGACTTCGCCGCGCCGCAGCGCGCGCACGGTGGGGTAGTCGTCCACGGCGTAGGCGCGCCCGTCCGGATGCACCGCGCCGTAGCGCTCGTAGCGGCGCGCATCCTCGCTTCCCTCGCCGTGGCCGATCAGCTCCCGGGCCTTGTCGTTCAGGATCAAGGCCCGGCCGCTTGGCGCCTCGGCCACCGAGATGCCGACCGGCGCGTGGCGGATCAGCGCGGCAAGGAACTCGCGTTCCAGGCGCAGCTCGTCGGCGGCGCGCTTCTCGGCCGTCTTGTCGCGCAGGATCTTGAGCAGCCCCCGGATGGCGCCGGC
>CAXTUO010000793.1:0-2422 GCA_964247175.1 uncultured Acetobacteraceae bacterium
TTTCGGCTCATGAGGTTGCGGAGACACATCGGGATGAAATTGCGCCATGCTCTGCTGTTGACGAGTGCGCTGGCCGCGTCCGCCACCTCCGTTCTCGCGGCCGACCCTCCCGCGGCGCTGACGCGGCCGGATGCTACGCCGCGGACGGGTGCACCGCAGATCAACCTGGGCACCGGCGTGGATGACAGCGCCGGGCCAGCCCTGGACCTGCCGGATGTCGAGGTTGTAAGCCGCCGTCTGGACCAGGCGCGCAGCCAGCTGCAGCCGAATTTAGGGGCCACCAGCTACCAGTTCAGCCGCGGCACAATTGAAACGCTGCCGCAGGGCGACAACGCGCCTTTGAACCAGACGCTGCTGCAGGCGCCCGGGGTGGCGCAGGACAGCTTCGGCCAGATCCATGTCCGGGGCGACCACAACGAGGTGCAGTTCCGCCTCGATGGCGTGCAGCTCCCGGAGGGCTTGGCCGTGTTCGGCCAAACGCTGGAAACGCGGTTCGCGCACTCCCTTTCGCTGATCACCGGCTCGCTTCCGGCGCAATACGGCTTCAACACGGCCGGCGTGGTCGATATCACCACCAAGTCGGGCCGCACCGACCCGGGCGGCGAAATCTCCATCTACGGCGGCGCGCGGGACTACTTCCAGCCAAGCCTCACGTATGGCGGCAGCAAGGGTGCGATCGACTACTTCTACACCGGCGACTTCCTGCACAACCGGGTCGGCATCGAGAACCCGACCAGCAGCTTCAATGCAATCCACGACCTGTCGAACCAGACGCATGGGCTGGCGCACGTGTCCGGCCTGATCGACGATACGACGCGCGTCAGCCTGCTGGCCGGATACTCCAACGAGTTCTTCCAGATTCCGAACAACCCGGGCCAGTCTCCTTCGGCCGGCCTGTCGGTCAACGGGGCGAGCGACTTCACAAGCGCCAACCTGACGCAGCACCAGCGCGAGATCACCGATTTCGGCATCCTGTCGCTGCAGAAGCAGTGGGGTCCCGTGGACGTGCAGACCTCCGTGTTCACGCGCTACAGCAGCTTGTACTACACGCCGGACCCCATTGGCGACCTGCTGTTCAACGGCGTGTCGCAGACGGCCGCGCGGTCGGTCTTCTCCACGGGGGAGCAGACCGACGCGAGCTGGCGCATCAACGGGCAGCACACGGTCCGCACCGGCTTCCAGGTCCTGGGAGAGCGCAACGTGTCCAAATCCGACTCGCTGGTCGTGCCGGCCTTGGGCGGATCAGGCGGCAATGACCAGGGAGGCGGAACCATCTCCGCGATCCAGCCCTCCGGGGGCACGGCCGCCACCTCCGACGCGCCGTTCAGCCTCCATGACGGCAACGGCAAGACGGGAACGCTGTTCGGCGTTTACGTGCAGGACGAATACCGCGTCACGCCGAAGCTCACGATCAACTACGGGCTGCGTTTCGACCAGGTGGATGAATACACCCACGAGAACCAGGTCAGCCCACGCATCAACGCCGTCTGGAAGCCTTTCGAGGGCACCACCGTGCACGGCGGCTACTCGCGCTACTTCACGCCGCCGCCGTTCGAGCTGGTGTCCGGCAACGCCATCGCCCAGTTCGCCGGCACGTCGGCGGCGCCCGAAGTCACACGGAACGACACGGTCAAGGCCGAGCGCGACAACTACTTCGATGCCGGCGTCGATCAGGTTATTCTTCCCGGCCTGCGCGTCGGCGTGGACGGCTACTACAAGGCTGCCCGCAACCTGATCGACGAAGGGCAGTTCGGGGCGCCGATCATCCTGTCGGCGTTCAACTACCGCAAGGGCCAGGCGAGCGGGATCGAGTTCAGCACGTCCTATGACCGCGGACCGCTCTCCCTATACGGCAACGTCGCTTACTCGCGCGCCATCGGCAAGGACATCGTCTCGTCTCAGTTCAACTTCAGCGCAGCCGACCTGCAATATATCAGCGGACGCTGGATTCATCTCGATCACGACCAACGCTGGACCGGATCGGGCGGGGCCGCCTACACGCTGTTCGAGGGCACGCAGGCGCCGGCGCGGCTTTCCGCCGATCTGCTGGTCGGCAGCGGGCTGCGGGCGGACGGCGAGGTGCCGAATGGGCGTGCCTTGCCGGGCTACTACACGGTCAACCTTTCGGCCGTGCAAAAGCTCCAGCTCGTGTCCGGCAAGCCGACGGAGCTGCGCCTCGACGTGATCAACCTGCTCGACCGCCGCTACGAGATCCGGGACGGAACCGGCGTGGGCGTGGGCGCGCCGCAGTTTGGGCTGCGCCGCACGATCCTGGCTGGGATCGCCCAGCGGTTCTAACCCCGCGCCCGCGTGAGCCAGGCGAGCGCCGCCCCGATGACCGCCGTCGCCAGCAGGGCCAGCGTGGCGAGCGCGTTGATCTCGGGCGTCAGGCCGGAGCGGAGGCGGCCGAAGATCAGCACCG
>CAXTUO010000794.1:0-2420 GCA_964247175.1 uncultured Acetobacteraceae bacterium
CGCTACGCGGAGGGCGCGCGGGTGGCGGTGCGCGGCGTGCGGCGGGACGGCATGGACCAGATCAAGGCGTTCGAGAAAAAGAGCGAGATCGGCGAAGACGAGATGAAGGACTGGTCCGACCAGGTGCAGAAGCTCACGGACGGCTACATCAAGCGCATCGACGAGTCGCTGGCCGAAAAGGACCGGGAAATCCGGCAGGTGTGACGGAATGGCGTTCAGCAACCCGGACTTGAAGCCGTTTGCGTCCGGGCCTGCCGGACCGCCGCCGCCGCAGCACGTCGCGGTCATCATGGACGGCAACGGGCGCTGGGCGGCGGCGCGCGGGCTGCCGCGGGCGGCCGGGCACCGCGCGGGGGCGCAGGCGGTGCGCCGCACCATCGAGGCGGCCATGGAGGCCGGCGTGGGCTGGCTCACGCTATACGCCTTCAGCAGCGAGAACTGGCGCCGCCCGGCGGACGAGGTGCTGGAGCTGACCGGCCTGCTGCGCCACTACATCCGCCAGGAGCTGGCCGAGCTGTCGCGGCAAGGGGTGCGTGTCCGGATCCTGGGCGACCGCGCCCGGTTCGAGCCGGAAACCCGGGCCGAGCTGGACCGGGCCGAGCGCGCGACGCTGGGCAACACGCGGATGAACCTCAACATGGCGCTGTCCTACGGCGCCCGCGACGAGATCGCCGCCGCCGCCCGCGCGGCGGCGCAGGCCGTGGCCGACGGCACCCTGGACCCGGCGGCGCTGACCGCGGAAAGGTTCGAGCGTTTCCTGTCCACCGCGGGGATGCCCGACCCCGACCTGATGATCCGCACCTCCGGCGAGCGGCGGCTATCCAACTTCCTGCTGTGGCAGTCGGCCTATGCCGAGCTGATCTTCCTCGACGTGCTGTGGCCGGATTTCGGCCAAGCGGAATTCAACGGCGCCCTGGCCGAGTTTGCCCGGCGCGAGCGCCGGTTCGGGGCGCGCCCTGCCTGAACTCGATGGCCGAACAGAGCGGGCGAAGCGTTGGGGAGACCTGCGCAAGCGCGTGTTGTCGGCAGCCCTGCTGGCGCCGGCCGCGCTCCTGTGCATCTGGCTGGGCGCCGATGCCTGGACGGCGCTGATGGCCGTGGCGGCGGGCGGGCTTGCCTTTGAATGGGTGGCGCTGTGCGGCGGGCGGCCTGGACGGATGCCGGGGCTGGGGGTGCCGATCGTCGTGCTGCTGGCCGGGCTGGTGGCCGTGCTGGACCGGGAACGTTGGGCGCTGGGCGTGCTGGCGGCGGGCGCGCTCCTGGTTGGATGGGGCAGCGGGCGGCGCGCGATGGCGGCGGGCGTGCTGTATGTCGGCCTGGCGGGCGTGGCGCTGATCTGGTTGCGCGGCGACGGCGCGGCGGGCCGGGCCAACGTGCTGTTCCTGGTTGTCGTGGTGTGGGCGAGCGACGTGGGCGCCTACGCCGCCGGGCGGTTGCTGGGCGGGCGCAAGCTGGCGCCGGCGATCTCCCCGGGCAAGACCTGGTCCGGCGCGGTTGGCGGCCTGCTCGCGGCGATGCTGGTGGGGGAGGCGGCGGGCCGGTTGCTGGCGGTGGGGCCGGCCGGGCGGGCCGCGGTGGTCGCCGGGCTGCTCGGGGTGGCGGCGCAGGCCGGCGACTTGCTGGAAAGCGCGGTGAAGCGGCATTTCGGCGTGAAGGACTCGGGGCGGCTGATCCCCGGGCATGGCGGGCTGCTGGACCGGCTGGATGGGCTGCTGACCGCAGCGCCCACCGCCGCCGCGCTGGCATTGGTGTTGGGTCGGGGAGTGGCGTTATGGCAATGAACGCTGAGGCGGCAAGCCCGAAGGCGTCGGGCAACGGTTCAACGGGGAGGCGGACGGTTTCGGTGCTCGGCAGCACCGGCAGCGTCGGGCGCAGCACGGTCCACCTGCTGGCCGCGAACCCGGCCCGTTTCCAGGTGCGCGCCCTGGTCGGCGGGCGCAACGCGGCCCTGCTGGCGGAGCAGGCGCGGCTGCTGGGGGCCGAGCTGGCGGTGATCGCCGAGCCGGATGGCCACGCCGCGCTCGACGCCGCGCTGGCCGGCACCGGCATCCAAACGGCGAGCGGCGAGGCGGCGGTGCTGCAGGCGGCGTCGCTGCCGGTGGACTGGACGATGGCGGCGATCACCGGCGCCGCAGGCTTGCCCAGCACGCTTGCCGCGATCAAGCGCGGCGGTGCGGTGGCGCTGGCCAACAAGGAAGCGCTGGTCTGCGCCGGCGAGGTCATGCTCCGCGCGGTGCGGGACGCCGGCGCCACCCTGCTGCCGGTGGATTCCGAGCACAACGCGATCTTCCAGGCGATGGCGGAGGGCAACCGCGATGCCGTGGAGCGCATCGTGCTGACCGCGTCCGGCGGCCCGTTCCGCCTTTCCTCGGCCGAGGAGATGGCGCGCGCCACGCCGGAAGCAGCGCTGCGCCATCCCG
>CAXTUO010000795.1:0-2418 GCA_964247175.1 uncultured Acetobacteraceae bacterium
GGCTTGAGCTGCCGGGCGGTGTCTGCGCTCGAGGTCGCTGCCGCGCTGCTCGTCGCCCTGGTATGGGGCCTGCAGTTCGTCACCAGCAAGGTCGGCGTCGCGGCCATTCCGCCGCTGCTGTTCGTGGCGCTGCGCTTCGCGGCCGTCGCCGTCCTGCTGCTGCCCTTCACGGGCAGGCCGTCACGCCGGGAGGCCGCGGCAGCGGCCGTGATCTCGGTGTTCTTCGGCAGCCTGTGCTTCGGCCTGTTCTTCACCGGGCTGCGGCTCGGCTCCGCCGGCCTGTCAGCGGTGCTGTCGCAGCTCATGACGCCGTTCACCGTGCTGTTCGCCTGGCCGCTGGCCGGTGAGCGTCCCTCCGTTCGGGTTCTCGTCGGGATCGCCCTGGCCTTTGGCGGGGTTGCCCTCGCCCTCACCGACCCGGGCCGGGGCGCGTCGGCGATGGCGGCGCTCCTGGTCACGGGCGCTGCCGCGGCGCAAGGGTTCGGCACGGTGCTGATCAAGCGCCTCGGGCCGCTCGCGCCGATGCGGCTGATGGCCTGGCTGTCGCTCTTCGCCGCGCCGCAGCTCGGCCTCGCTTCGGCGTTGATCGAGCATGGGCAGGCCACGGCGCTCCGTGACGCGCCTGCCTCCGCCTGGCTGTCGCTGGGCTATACGGTGCTTTTCGGCGCGGTCGCCGGCTTCGGGCTTTGGTTCTGGCTGATCGGGCGCTGCCCGCTCGCCCGCATCGCCCCCTTCGCGCTGCTGCAAACAGTGTTCGGCATCGCGGCCGGCGTCCTTTTCCTGGGCGAGCCGGCCACGGCGCCGCTGGTCTGGGGCGCCGTGGTCTGCATGGCCGGCGTCGCGCTCACCCAGATCCAGCCGCACGCCCGTTCCGTGCGCGAGGCGCACTTTTACCATCGAACCGGAGGCACGTCTGATGCAAAGCTTCGCTGCCGTTGAGCCTCCACCCTTTTTCCCCGGGTTTCGGCGGCTCGAAACCGAAGCGGGCGGCGTGCGCTTCGCCGGCGTGGTCGGCGGTGAGGGCCCGCCGGTGCTGCTGCTCCACGGCTATCCGCAGACCCACGTCGCCTGGCGCCGGGTCGCGCCGGCGCTGGCAGAGCAGCATACGGTCGTGATCCCGGACCTGCCGGGCTACGGCGCCAGCCGGCCCCATGCCACGGCGCCGCGCTGGACCAAGCGCCGCGTCGGCGATGCGCTCGCAGCACTGATGGACAGCCTCGGCCACGGCCGTTTCGGCCTTGTGGGGCACGACCGGGGCGCACGGGCCGGCTATCGCCTGGCGCTCGACCATCCGGCGCGGGTTTCGGCCTTCGCGTCGCTTACCGTCGTGCCGACCCTGGACGCCATGGCGGGCGTTGACTTCCGCTTCGCAACGCGGGCCTTCCATTGGTTCCTGTTCGCCCAGGAGGCAGACCTCCCTGAGCGCCTGCTCGCGGCGGACCCCGACGGGTTTCTCGACCGTGCCCTGGCCGGCATGACCGGCGGACGGGACGTGATCGAGCCGGCCGCGCTCGACGCCTACCGCGTCGCCTTCCGCGACCCCGCCGTGCGCCACGCCATCTGCGAAGACTACCGCGCCGCCCTGGGCGAGGACCTGGCGCTGGACGCCGCCGACCGTGAGGCAGGGCACAAGCTGTCCTGCCCGGTGCTCGTGCTGTGGCCCGGGGCGGACGCGGTGCCGGGCCGGCCGACGCCGGTTGAGGTTTGGCGCCGCTGGGCCGACGATGTCGCCGGCGCCGCAACCGGCGGCGGACACCTGCAGCCCGAGGATGCGCCGGACGAGGTGCTGGGCTCGCTCATCCCATTCCTCGGCCAGGGCGACGGTCCAGAATAACCGGCGGGCCCGGATGACCGCCTTCGCGACGCGTCCAGGTCGGCCTCACCGCGCACGTCCATCGGCGGGCCTCAAGAGATCTCTCGCTCGGATCGAGCCCAACCGACGCTTGGCCAGGACGATTTGTTTTTTAGCCTTCTGCCCCCTGCAACAGGTCTCGCATCCTTCTTGCTGCCAGCGCTGCCCGTTCGCGTATGGAAAGGCTGGCGTAACGCTCGGACGGGGCCTCGATGGCGAGCGGGGCATCCACGGGCAGGGCTGCGGTGTAGTCCGTCAGCCACAGCTCGCCATCTCCGGGATAAAGCCGTTTGCCGCGGGCCTCCGCCCGCAGCTCTTCGCGCGGCGGCGGTGCGGACGGCACGTCGTTGATGTGCGCATAGGAGAACAGGCCGGGGTCGTATCCCGCAAGGTCACTTGGCTTCCCGCCGGATCGCGACAGATGGATGCTGTCGACAAGCACGCCCGAGTTGGACGCGCCCGCGGCTTCGATCAGGGCGACCGCGGCGGCAAGGGTCCCGATCCGGGCATACGGGATGAACTCCAGCATCGGCCGCAAGCCATGGTCGGCGCAAAGACTGCAGAGC
>CAXTUO010000796.1:0-2417 GCA_964247175.1 uncultured Acetobacteraceae bacterium
CTCCGCCATCAGCCCGGCCATCGCGCCCCGCACGCCGGCGATGAGGTGCAGCACCTGGCCGCAGCCGGCCTCGCTGTCCAAGGCGCGCTCGATCGCTTCGACCTGGCCCTTCATGCGCCTGACCCGCGCCAAGAGCTTCTGCTTCTCGCGAATGGTGTGCATCACTTTAGCATAGCCCCCTAGCCTATATGGGGCAAGAACGCAGCCGGAGCAGGCTGCCTGACCCAAAAAGTTGTCCGGCGCGCGCTCTGGCTTTATGCGAGAAGCTTTGTGGAGGCTTGCTTGATCCGATTTGCCGCGCCGTGCCTGGCCTTGTGCTTCGCTTCGGCTGCCGCCGCGCAGTCCCCGGGGCTGGAAGCGGCGGCGCGCAACTACCCGCCCTTCGCGCTGGGCGCCAACGTCCATCCCACGGACGGCTCGCCGCCCTATGCCCGCGCCTGCCCTCCCGCCGGGTCGCGCGTGGAGCAGGGCGGCGGCCCGCCCTTCCAGTATCTCGGCGCCGCCCCGGGCAACCCCGAGCTTTGCCGCATGCGCGTCGGCTCCGACACGGTCGAGGCCTGGCAAGGCATCTGGCTGACCGCCTGGCCCGGCGCGGACGCGGCGCGTCCGGCGCTCAAGCAGGTGATCGAGGGGCGCACCGGCACCGTCACCAGCTTCGACACGCGGATGCTGCCGGGCCTGCAGTGGCACGACCTGATCCGCAACGAGGGGATCGAGGACATCAACCTACTCGGCACGACCTACCACGCGGTCAAGCTTTCGCATTACCGCGAAGGGTTCGACGGCAACACCTACCGGTCCGTCTCGACCGTGTGGAAAGACATCCCGACCGGGATGATCCTTTACGGCACGTATAACCACATCGCCGGGCGGCCGGAGCTGGAGGGCACGCTGACCCCGACCAAGATCATCCCCGCGCGGTAAACGCCCGCGCAATAGGCGGGGCGATGAACGGGGCGCGGCTCAGAATCCAAGCTCGTCGAGGGCTTGGTGGGCCGCGCGCCGCAGCGCCTGCTCCAGGACGGCGAGGAAGTCTCCCCCGTCTGTTTCCGTGGTCCAGGGGTCCATGGTCGTGGAGATCAGGAAATCGACCCCGAGGTCCGGCGCCGACCGCACGCCCATACGGGCAGAAAACGCGTTGACGAAGCGGTGTCCATAAACTGCCGGGTCGAAGCGGGAGCTGGTGAGGATCAGGTCGATGCCGTGGAGGTTTGCCCGCGGCTCGATCATGCTGCACAGCGAGAACACCCGCTCGTTGAACAGGTTGGCCTGGGCGAGGTCGGTGTTCAGCCCTTCGGCGGTGCGGAAGTTCAGCGCGAAGGCGAGGATCACCTGGTCGGAGCCGAGCTGGCTGAACAGCTCCCGCGCCGCCGCGTCCTCTTCCAGCAGGCGGCTCAGCGCCGCGTTGTCCAGATCGACGAACCGCCGGATCAGCGCCTGCTCCACCGCCAGCTCCTCGGCCCGGCTGTAGGCGCGCTCGGCCGGCGTGCGGTTGAACAGCGTCACGGTGAAGCGCGGGTCGTCCAGCGTGCGCAGCCGGGCGAACATGCGCTTCGATGTCCACATGCACTGGCCCAGGATCCGGCCATAGCCGCTGCGGTCCGGCCGGATCACCCGGTGGGCCAGCCACACCGCGGCGGCGGACGCGCCGGGCTTGCTGCCTTCCACGCCATACACGCCGACCGTCGGCTCCGCCTGGCTGTGGAACACCACCGGCGCGCGGAGCGAGATCGCGTCGCGGATCGCGGCATTCCGGTAGCACAGCGCGCCGGCGGGGTAGGGGATGTAGCCGGCCTTGTGCGGATCAACCGTGATGCTGTCCGCCTGGCCAAGCGCCGCGTACTGCGCCTGGACGTAGGGGCTCATCGCTTCCGTCGGGATTTGCTTGCGGCAATCGTGCTCGTGCTCGTCGCGCAGCATGGTGCGGAAGTAGCCGCCCCAGGCCGCATCCGCGTGCACCGCGAAGTTGATGCCCCGGGCGCGGAAGCGTTCCCGCAGCGCCAGGAGGCCCGCCAGCGGATCGACGGCGCTTTCTTCCGTGCTGCCGATCACGGCGACCGCCGCGAGCAGGGGGATGCGGCGGCGCAGCAGGATGTCCAGCGTCGTTTCGACGTGCTCCAGGTCGAGCCGGGCGTCGTTGTCCACCCGCTGCACCAAGAGCGCGTTCTGCCCCATGCCCAGCAGGGTCGCGGCTTTGGGCCAGGAGTAGTGCCCGGTGGCCGGCGCTAGGAACACCGGCGCTTCCGGCACGTCGGGCATGAAGTTGCGGTAGAAGCCCATCAGCCCGGTGTTCTGCACCGC
This sequence comes from uncultured Acetobacteraceae bacterium, assembly GCA_964247175.1. Taxonomy (GTDB): domain Bacteria; phylum Pseudomonadota; class Alphaproteobacteria; order Acetobacterales; family Acetobacteraceae; genus CAHJXG01. Next base: position 2,302 of record CAXTUO010000796.1, read on the forward strand.
GTAGGGCACCAGCGCATCGGTCAGCACCTCCGGCGTGATGCCGAGCGCCGCAAGTGCCGTGGGCAGGCCGGCCACCACGTCGATGTCGAGGTTGAGCAGCGTCCAGGTGTCCAGCT
>CAXTUO010000797.1:0-2411 GCA_964247175.1 uncultured Acetobacteraceae bacterium
CGCGCGGCTCGGCGCCCCGCTCGCCGACCGGCTGGAGCGCCTGCTGCGCGAGGCCGGGTTGCGGCTCGTCCCCGCGCAGGGCACGGCGCTCGACGGCGCGCGCCTGCTCGCCACCGGGACGCACTGGCCGCATGAGGCGCACGTCACCCGCTGCCGTCCGGGCCACACCTTGGCATGAGGCTTGCAGAGCCGCTTGCTTTGTTTTCAACTCGCAGCCAGTCCTCCGAAACGAAGGAGATCAGAATGGGTATCCCGAAGCTGCTGCTTGCGGTCGGCCTCGCGTGCGGGCTGGCGACCGGCATCGCCCCGCACCGGGCAGAGGCGAAGGAGTGGAAAACCATCCGCTTCGGCATGGACGCGAGCTACGCGCCGTTCGAGAGCGTGAACCAGAAGGGCGAGATCGTCGGGTTCGAGGTGGATTATGCCAAGGCGATCTGCGCCAAGCTGGAAGCCACCTGCACGTTCCAGAACCAGGACTGGGACGGCATCATCCCGTCGCTGCTGTCCAACAAGTTCGACGTGATCATGTCCTCCATGAACATCACGGACGCGCGCAAGGCCAAGGTCATCTTCTCCGACGTGTACTACGCGACGCCGCCCGTCTGGGTCGGCCAGGCCAGCACGAAATCCACCGACATCAGCCCGGCGGCGCTCAAAGGCAAGTCCATCGGCACCCAGTCCTCCACGATCCACGCCAATTTCCTGGAGAAGTTCTACCCGGATTCCGACATCAAGCTGTATCCGACCCAGGACGAGCCGAACCTGGACCTGGCCAGCGGCCGGCTGGACTACGTGATGGGCGACATCCTGGTGGAGCAGGACTTCGTCAAGAACAAGGGCAACGGCTGCTGCACGATCCTGTCGGAGGTCAAGCGGGTGCCGGGCATCCACGGCCCCGGAGTGGGCGCTGCCTTCCGCCCGGACGACACCGACCTGCAATCCATGTTCAACAAGGCCATCGCCGAGCTGGACGCGGACGGGACCTACGCGACGCTTGAGAAGAAATACTTCACCATCGACATCCGCGGGAAGTAGCCGGCCATGGGCGCGGCCGGCCTGCTGTTCGGGCCGGACGGCTGGGGGGCGCTGCTGCTGCGCGGCGCCCTCGTCACCGTGGCGCTGGCGCTGGCGACGGTGCCGTTCGGCTTCGGCGGCGGGCTGCTGCTGGCGGGGCTGAAGCTGTCGCGCTGGCGGGCCATTCGGGCGGTGTCCGAAGCCTACACGACCTTTTTCCGCGGCATCCCGGACCTGCTCGCGCTGTTCATCGTGTATTTCGGGCTGCAATCCCTGCTGGACCACGCGCAGGCGGCGCTGGGCCTGGCGTCGCGCCTGGAGCTGAGCGCCTTCGTCGCCGGGGCGATCGCGCTGTCGGTCGTCGTGGCCGCCTACTCGGGGGAGGTCTGGGTGGCGGCGCTGCAAACGGTGCCGCCCGGCCAGGTCGAGGCCGCGCGCTCCTTGGGGCTGGACCGCAGGCGCGCGTTCTTTCTGGTGGTGCTGCCGCAGCTGGGCCGGGTCGCCCTGCCCGGCCTCGGCAACGTTTGGACGGTCTTGCTGAAGGACACGTCGCTGATCTCGACGCTTGCGGTCACGGACCTGCTGCGCGCGGCATCGGAGGCGAGCAAGAACACGACGCGGCCGATCCTGTTCTACGGCGCCGCCGCTGGCATCTACCTCGTGTTCAGCCTTGCTTCCAACGCCGGGCAGGCGGTGCTGGAGCGCCGCGCCAACCGGGGGATCGCCTGATGGAGGCGCTGCACGGCCTGCTCGGCTTCATGTTCAACGCGGACCTGCTGTCGCAATACGGGGGGCGGCTGCTGAGCGGCGTCCGGGTCACGGCGGAGGTCGTGCTGATCTCGTGCAGCATCGGCTTCGCGCTGGCTTATCCGATCTGCCGTGCCCGCATGTCGCGCAACCCGCTGCTGCGCGGCGCGGCGTCCGGCTACATCGCGGTGTTCCGCGGCACGCCGCTGCTGTGCCAGCTCTACTTCGCGTACTACGGCGCCGGCGAGCTCCGGCCCTGGCTGACGGGCGTCGGGCTTTGGTGGTTCTTCCGCGAAGCGTTCTACTGCTGCATCCTGGCCTTCTCGCTGAACACCGCGGCCTACCAGGCCGAGATCCTGCGCGGCGCGCTCGGCTCCGTGCCTCGGGGCCAAAAGGAGGCGGCGGCGGCGCTTGGCCTGTCGCCGTATCGGGTGGCGCGGCATGTCGTGTGGCCGCAGGCGTTCCTGGCGGCGCTGCGCCCGCTCGGCAACGAGCTGATCCTGGTGATCAAGGCCAGCGCGCTCGCGGCCATCGTCACCCTGCTGGACCTCATGGGGCAGACCCGGCTGATCTTCGCCCGCACCTTCGACTTCTCGGTCTATCTCTACGCGGCATTGATCTACCTCGCCGTGACCGAGGGCATCCGCCGG
>CAXTUO010000798.1:0-2409 GCA_964247175.1 uncultured Acetobacteraceae bacterium
CGTCGTGCAGGCGAAGGACATCCTGGACCGCCTGCTGGACGGCGGCGAGGTGTCGATCTCGGCGACGCTGCGCAAGCCCATGGTGATCCCCGATACCGTGACCGCGCTCGACGCCTTGGAACGGTTGAAGGGCGACCCGCTTGGCCTCGCGTTGGTTATGGACGAGTATGGCAGCTTCGAGGGCTTGGTGACGGCATCCGACGTGCTGCAGGCCATCGTAGGGGAGCCGGCGGACCCGACCGCCGTGCTGACGGAGGGGGAAACCGCGGTGGCCGGCGCCATGCTGCTGGACGGCGCCATGCCCGTTGATGAAATCAAGTCACGGTTGGAGTTGCCGGACCTGCCGGCTGCCGGCAGCTATCATACGCTCGCCGGGCTGCTGCTGGCCCTGCTGCGCCGCCTGCCGCGCATCGGCGACCGGATCGTGTTCGGCGGCTGGCGGTTCGAGGTGATGGAGATGGACGGCCGCCGGGTGTCCCGCGTCAGCGCGCAGGCGGAGCCGGCGGCGGAGGGCTAGAATCCTCGTCCGTTGCCGAAGATCAGGAACAGGATCAGCAACAGCAGCAACAGGCCTAAGCCGCCGCCATACCCGCGCCCACCATAATAGCCGCGGTTGTAGCCGTAGAACCCGCCGCCGCCGAACAACACCACGAGAACGACAACGATCACGATAAGGCCCATAACCCGGCTCCCAAACACAGCACCGCTCGTTACGGCGCTTAACGAGCAAAGCAGCCCCGGGTTCCCAACATCGTGATCGGGCCGGTGTCAGGCCGCTTTCGCTTCCCGCCGCCGGGCATGCAGGATGAACTCGGTGTAGCCGTTCGGCTGCGCGCGGCCCTTGAATACCAGGTCGCAGGCGGCCTGGAACGCCGGACTGTCGAGGTTGGCTGCCATGGGGCGGTAGGCGGCGTCCCCGGCGTTCTGCCGGTCCACGACCCCGGCCATGCGGCGCAGGGTGTCCATCACCTGCGCCTCCGTCACGACGCCGTGGTGCAGCCAGTTGGCGATGTGCTGGCTGGAGATGCGCAGCGTCGCGCGGTCCTCCATCAGGCCCACGTCGTGGATGTCCGGCACCTTGGAGCAGCCGACGCCCTGGTCGATCCAGCGCACGACGTAGCCGAGGATGCCCTGGACGTTGTTGTCCAGTTCCTGCTGCACGTCGTCCGGCGCCCAGTTCGGGCGGTCGGCCACGGGGATGGACAGCAGGTCCGCCAGCGTGCCGCGCGGGTGCCCCGCCAGCTCCGCCTGCCGGGCAGCCACGTCCACCTCATGGTAATGCAGGGCGTGCAGGGTGGCGGCGGTGGGGGAGGGGACCCAGGCGGTGTTGGCCCCGGCGCGCGGGTGGCCGATCTTCTGCTCCAGCATCTCCGCCATGCGGTCCGGCGCAGCCCACATGCCCTTGCCGATCTGCGCCCGGCCGCGCAGCCCGCAGGCCAGGCCGATGTCCACGTTGCGGTCCTCATACGCCTTGATCCAGGCGGTGCCCTTCATCTCGTTCTTGCGGATCATGGCGCCCGCTTCCATCGAGGTATGGATCTCGTCCCCAGTGCGGTCGAGGAAGCCGGTGTTGATGAACGCCACCCGGTCCCGCGCGGCATGGATGCAGGCGGCGAGGTTGGCGCTGGTGCGCCGTTCCTCGTCCATGATGCCCATCTTCAAGGTGTCGGGCGCGAGACCGAGCATGGACTCGACCCGCGTGAAGATCTCGGCGGCGAAGGCGACCTCCTCCGGCCCGTGCATCTTCGGCTTGACGAGGTAGACCGACCCTGCCCGGCTGTTGCGGACCGGACCGGCGGCGCGCAGGTCGTGCATGGCGATCAGCGACGTGACCGCCGCGTCCAGCATCCCCTCCGGGACCTCCGCGCCGTCCGCGGTCAGCACGGCGTCCGTGTACATGTGGTGGCCGACGTTGCGGATCAGCATGGTGCTGCGGCCCGCCAGGACCAAGGCGCCGCCGCCCGGCGCCGTGTACTCGCGGTCCGGGTTCAGCCGGCGCACGATCTGCTTGCCGTTCTTCTCGAATGACGCCGAGAGCGTGCCCTGCATCAGGCCGAGCCAGTTGCGATACACGACCACCTTGTCTGCCGCATCAACGGCGGCGACGCTGTCCTCGCAATCCTGGATCGTGGAAAGGGCCGATTCCAGCAGCACGTCGGCAACGCCCGCCGGGTCGTCCTGGCCGATGAAGTGGCTGCGGTCGATGCTGATCTCGATGTGCAAGCCGTTGTTGCGCAGCAGAATCGCGCTGGGTGCCGAAGGCTCGCCGCGGTAGCCCACGAACTTCTCCGGCGTGGCCAGCCCGATTGTGCCGCGTCCGGTCGCAACCTGCAACGCGCCGTCTTCCACCGTGTAGCCCGTCGCGTCCGCGTGCGACGCCCCGGCCAGCGGCGCCGCGAGGTCCAACAC
>CAXTUO010000799.1:0-2409 GCA_964247175.1 uncultured Acetobacteraceae bacterium
GTGAGCCGGGTGGAACTGCGCAAGATCGAGCCGCCGGCGAACCTAGTGGCGGCGATGAACCTGCAGATGACGGCGGAGCGGGAACGGCGCGCGACGGTGGCCCGGGCGATGGGCGAGCGGGAAGCGGCGGTCGCCCGGGCGGAGGGGCAGAAGCAGGCGACGGTGCTGCAGGCGGAGGCGCGGCTGGAGGCGGCGATGAAGGACGCCGCCGCGCGGGAACGCCTGGCGGAAGCGGAAGCGCGGGCGACGGCGGTGGTGGCCGCGGCGGCGCAGGGCGGCGGGGGCGAGGCGCTGCGCTACTTCGTCGCGCAGAAATACGTGGAAGCGGTGGGGCGGCTCGCGGCCAACCCGAGCGGGCGGACGCTGGTGATCCCAATCGAGGCCGGGGCGCTGGCCGGCGGCGTCGCGCAGGCGATCGAGGCGATGCGCCTGGGGCCGCGCGACGGCGACGCATGACGGCGGGTGCGATCTGGATCGTCGCGGGGCTGCTGGGATGCGCGGCGGAGATGGCGGCGCCGGGCGTGTTCCTGTTGCCGATTGGCTTGGCGGCGTGCGGGACGGGGTTGGCTGCGGAGTGGCTTGGGCTCGGGGGCGGGTGGCAGGTGGGACTGTTCCTCCTGCTGACGGGCGGGCTGGTTGCCGGCGTTTGGCGGATGCGGGGCCAGGCGCGGGTGGACGCGGTGAACGCGCCCGGCGCCGGGCTGATCGGACGGGCCTGCCGGGCGGTGGCGTTCGAAGGTGGGGAGGGCCGGGTGGCGCTGGGGGATGGGGCATGGGCGGCGCGGACGGCGGACGGCTCCACGCCGGCGGCGGGAGCGGTGCTGGAGGTGGTGGGGTTGGACGGGACGGTGCTGGTGGTGAAGGGGCGGAGTGGGTGATGGCGGGAAGCAGTGCCAAACAGAGCTTTCCGTGCGCATGGCCCTCCCGGGCGTCATCTTCGTCAACAATAACGAGCCGGCGCGTGTTCATGTTTTCGGCGACGGGGAGGCGAAGGTCCACTTGCTTGCTATTGGCGGCGGTCCTGAACTGACCGACGCTCAGATCAACGCGGCGTTCGAACGTGGCAGGGTGGCGGGCAGCCATGAGCCGCATGCCGCTTCGGCGTGCTACGACGGCGCCTGGGCCGGGTGATGGTTGAGCTGACAAACGGTTGCACCTTCGCTTTCCCGCCGCGCTTGGCCCAAGGCTTGGAGAGTGCGACGGAGGAGCAATTCGCAAAGGTCGAGGTTTTAGGCGCTGGCTGCAGGCTGCATTGGGAGGCGTTGGACGCAGACCTGTCGCTTCCTGGGCTGCTTGCCGGTTTGTTCGGGACCGAGGCTCACCAGGCTCGGCTCGCGGCATGGGCAAAATCCCCGGCCAAGGCCGCAACGGCGCAGGCGAACGGGACGAAAAGCAGACGGCCGCGCAAGTCGGCGCTAGGCTGATGATGCTGGTAATGGGAGCGCGATGACCGCGTTCTCCGTGTCCGAGCAAGCACGCGCCGGGTTGAACGCGCTGTCGAAGGCCGAGGTGGCGCAGATTTCGGAGCATAATGCCGCCTACAAGAAGAAGTTCGGGTTCCCGTTCATCATCGCGGTGGGGATACACACGAAAGAGGGCATCATCTTCGATTTCAGCCGCCGGCTGCAAAACGACACGCGAACCGAGTACGCGAACGACCTGCAGAGCGTGTATGCGACCACTTTGCTGCGGCTCAACACGCTGTTGGCGCCGAAGTGGGACGGGCTGTTTGGCTGCGGCACGGATGCCGGGCGGCTCGGCCAAGGGCGGATCGGTCCCCGTTCATGCCGCTCGCCCTGCCGCGTCAGTGCGCCGATTAATCCGCCTGCGCCGAAATCGTATCGGGTCTCGCCGTCGCCCATGCAAGTTGCTATTGATAATGATAGCGCAAGCAGTGGGAGAATGGGGATGGCTACGCAGCAGCTTTTGGTGCGGCTGCCAGAAGAGCTGGCCCGGCGGCTCAAGCGGCAGGTGCCGGCACGCGGACGCAGCGCGTTCGTGCAGCACTTGCTGGAACAGGCTTTGGCGCCCGAAGGCGACGACGACGACCCGCTCTACCAAGCCGCGCTGGAGGTGGAACAGGATGAGCGGCTCGCAGCCGAGATGACGGAGTGGGACGGCACAGTTGCGGACGGGTTGAAGGCGGATACCTCCACGCCCCAACGCGGGTGAGGCAGCCTGTCGCAGCCTTCGCCACCGTGCGGCGGGGCGAAGTGTGGTGGGTGGACCTTGATCCCACACGCGGAAGCGAGATCCGCAAGACGCGCCCGGCCGTGGTGGTGACGGCGGATGCCTTGAACCGGGCGCGGCGCACCGTGGTGGTGGTGCCGCTGTCCACCGGGCCGGCGCCGAGGCCGCCCATCGTGGTCGCGACGGCCTCGGCCGGGGCGGGAAGCGTCGCGGTGTGCG
>CAXTUO010000800.1:0-2399 GCA_964247175.1 uncultured Acetobacteraceae bacterium
CGCTGGTGCCGCCGGCGCGTTACGACGCCGTCGCGGCGCAACTGGCACGCGCCGGGGTGGCGGTCACGATCCTGCCGGCCACCGACCTGTACCTGATGGGCCGCAGCCACGGCCACGCCGTGCCGCGCGGCGTGGTGCCGGCGGAGCCGCTGCGACGGGCCGGGGTGACGTGCTCGCTGGCGACCAACAACGTGCTGAACCCGTTCACGCCTTATGGCGACGGGTCGCTGATCCGGATTGCCAACCTTTACGCCAACGTCTGCCATGTCGCCCGCCCGGCGGAGCTGGCGGGATGCCTCGACATGGTCACGGGATCGGCGGCGCGGCTGCTGCGGCTGCCGGGCTACGGCATCGCCGTGGGCCACGCGGCGGATTTGGTGGCCATCGACGCGGCGGGCCCGGCCGACGCCGTCGCCACGGTCGCGCAGCCGCTTTGGGGCTTGAAGAAGGGCCGGCGCAGCTTCACCCGGCCCCGGGCGGTTCTCCACCGGCCGTAGCCGCGTTCACGTGTTCGCAAGCATGAAAACCAGTCAGCTTCCCTGGAGCTTCGTGTGTCCGCACTCACTCTGACGGGCACACTGGTATGGATTCATACACGATATTCTGGCTGACGACGCTCATCATGACTGGCGGCGGCTTGTTTATCCTCATGACCGGCAAGCGGCGCACGGCGTCCGAGGAACTGCATACGGTGCTGCATGGCATCGTGCCGCTGATTGCCGCTTGTTCGTACTTCGCGATGGCGAACGGCCAGGGCACGATCACCCTGGGCGCGAATGCGGCAGCGGCCGACACCGGCGCGGGGCGCCTTTTCCACTACGCCCGTTACGTCGATTGGACGTTCACCACGCCGCTGCTTCTGGTGACGCTGTGCATGACGGCCATGCATGCCGGAGAGAAACGCGCTGGCGCAATTGCCGGGGCGGTGCTGGCCGACCTCATGATGATCCTGACGGCGTTCTTCTTCGGCGCTTCGGAGGTGGCCTGGATCAAGTGGACGTGGTTCATCATCTCCTGTGCGGCTTTCCTGGGCGTGTACTACGTCATCTGGATCCCCAACATGCAGGCCAACGCATTGGAACGGGAGGACGTGCAGGTGAGCTATCGCAGCAACGCCACCATCCTGTCGGTCCTGTGGCTGATCTACCCGGTCATCCTGGCCGTGGCGCCCGACGGGCTCAACTATGTGGGCGACACCGCCAGCACCTTGGTCATCGCCATCCTCGATGTCGTCGCCAAGGTGGTTTACGGGGTGATGACCGTGGCGTCCGACTCCAAGACGACCGAGCGCGACCTTGCGGAGGCCGGCCGTTCGGCGTCGTTGCGCAAGGCTGCTTGACCGCATGGCTTCGGCTGCGGGATGGGGCGGGGCGGGTCCGGCAGCCCGCCTAAGCTCGATGGCTTGGGCAGTCCTGGTGGCCGGGGCGGCGTTGACGCTCAGCGCCGCCTTGCCGCCCGGCACCCAACGTGTTTGCGCGCTGGCCGCCATCGTCGTGCTCGGCGTGCCGCACGGCGCATTGGACGGAGAGGCCGCCCGCGCCGTGCTGCGCCCGCGGTTCGGTTGGGCCTGGTTTCCCGTGTTCTCCCTCCCTTACCTCGGCCTGTCCGCCCTTGTGCTCCTGGCCTGGCGCTGGGCGCCGGGGCTGACGCTGGCCGCGTTCCTCGCGGCCTCGGTCTGGCACTTCGGCACGGAGGAGGCGGAGAACGGCGACGGGCTTGAGGTGATCGTGCGGGGCGGCCTGCCCATCGCGATGCCGACGCTGGCCCACCCGGAGGCGACCGCCGCCGTGTTCCAAACGGTCGCCGGGGCGCCCCTGCCGCAGTTGCCGGAGTGGCTATGGGCGGCAGCGATGGCCTGGCTCGCGTTGGCCCTCGTGTGGTCCGGCCATGCGGCGCTGCGCCGGCAGGGGCGGCTGCTGGCCGTGCCGGGCCTGCTCGCCGGCGCGTTCGTCGTGCTGCCGCCGCTGACGGCGTTCGCGATCTACTTCGTGGGCGTGCACGCGCCGGCGCACACCGCGGCGCTGATCCGCCACCCGGTCCGCGCGCCCCGGGTTCGCGACGACCGGAGCGCGGCCCTGCTGGCTTTGCCCATCACCGCCTTGACGCTGCTGATCGGCGCGGCGCTCTGGCCGTTTTACGACGGCACGGTTCCAGATCGGCTGCTCGCCCTGACCATCCAGGGCCTCGCCGCGCTCACCCTGCCGCATATGCTGCTGGACGCCGGCCTGGCCCGGCGCGAACGCCGGGCCGCCGCGCCCGCGTAACCGCCCGGGGCGTCAGCCCTGCAAGGCGCGGACCATGGTGCTGCCGAGCGCGGCCGGGCTTTCGGCGACGTGGATGCCGGCCTGGCGCATCGCCTCGAACTTGGCCTCCGCCGTGTCCTTGCCGCCGCTGATCAC
>CAXTUO010000801.1:0-2398 GCA_964247175.1 uncultured Acetobacteraceae bacterium
GTCGAGCAGGCGCAGCAGCGCGTCAGGCTGTAGGCTCGGCCCGGCCTTGAGGCCGATGGGATTGCCGATGCCGCGCATGTACTCGACATGGGCGCCGCCGGGGTCGCGGGTGCGGTCGCCGATCCACAGGAAATGCGCGCTGGTGTCGTAGCACCCGCCTGTCACCGAATCGGTCCGGGTCATCGCCTCCTCGAAGCCGAGCAGCAGCGCCTCGTGCGAGGTGTAGAGCGTGGTGTTCGCCATGGAGGGCGTGGTCAGGTCCGACATGCCGCAGGCCGTCATGAAGGCCAACGCCTCCGAGATGCGGTTGGTCAGGTCCTCGTAGCGCGCGCCCTGCGCCGAGTTGGCGACGAAGTCCATGGTCCATTTGTGCATGTTGGCGAGGCTGGCATAGCCGCCGCCGGTGAAGGCGCGCAGCAGGTTCAGCGTGGACGCCGACTGCGCGTAGGCCTGGATCTGCCGCTCGGGGTCGGGCCGCCGGGCTTCGGGCGTGAAGCGGTAGCCGTTGACGATGTCGCCGCGGTAGCTCGGCAGCGCCGCGTCGCCCTGCTGCTCCGTATCGGAGGAGCGCGGCTTGGCGAACTGCCCGGCCAGGCGGCCGACCTTGAGTACCGGCACGCCGGCGGCGAACTTCAGCACCACCGCCATCTGCAGCAGCACGCGCAGCGTGTCGCGGATGCTGTCCGCGTGGAAATCGGCAAAACTTTCGGCGCAGTCGCCGCCTTGCAGCAGGAAGCCCCGGCCAGCCGAAACCTCGCCGAGCTTGCGCCGCATCTCGCGCACCTCGCCTGCGAACACCAAGGGCGGCAGGCGGCTCAGCCGGCTTTCGACGTCGGCCAGGTGCCTGCGGTCGTCGTAGGCCGGCATCTGCTGAACCGGCTTCGCGCGCCACGAGTCAGGGGACCAGGGAGGCGCGTAGCTTTCAACGCCGGAAGCGGCGCTCCCGTGGGCCGGGTAGTGTGCGAAGTCATCCATGGCAGAAATCCATATGTCGGGAGTTTGGCCGTGAGTGGATCAATCAGCCATTCCATACTCGGCGTGATGCGCGATCCCCGTGCCGTCGAACCGCATCGCCTCCTCCGCGGCGCGCAGCAGCGCCTTGGCCTTGTTGCAGGACTCCCGGTATTCCGCGTCCGGGTTTGAATCCGCGACGACGCCACCGCCTGCTTGGACGTGCAACATGCCGTTCTTCACCAGCCCGGTGCGCAGGCCGATGCAGGTGTCGAGGTTGCCGTCCGCGCCGATGTAGCCGATGCCGCCGGCGTAGAAGCTGCGCCGGGTCGGCTCCAGCTCGTCGATGATCTCCATGGCGCGGATCTTCGGGGCGCCCGACACCGTGCCGGCCGGGAAGCCGGCGCACAGCACGTCGAGCACGTCGGCACGCGAGGGATCGAGTTCCCCTTCCACGTTGGAGACGATGTGCATGACGTGGGAGTACCGCTCCACGATCATCTTCTCCGTGACCTGCACGGTGCCGACCTTGGCGACCCGGCCCACGTCGTTGCGCCCGAGGTCCAGCAGCATGAGATGCTCGGCCAGTTCCTTGGGATCGGCGAGCAGGTCCTGCTCCAGCGCCACGTCCTCGGCGCGCGTGCGTCCCCGCGGCCGGGTTCCGGCGATGGGCCGCACCGTCACGGTGCCGTCGCGCAGCCGCACCAGGATTTCGGGCGAGGAGCCGACCAGGGCGAAGTCGCCGAGGTTGAGGTAGAAGGAGAACGGCGACGGGTTGAGCCGGCGCAGCGAGCGGTACAGCGCCAGCGGCGGCAGGTTGAACGGCAGCGAGAATCGCTGCGACGGCACGACCTGGAACGCATCGCCCGCCCGGATATACGCCTGCGCCTGCTCGACCATCGCATGGTACTGGGTGCTGGACAGGTTGGACGACGGCTCCGGCGTCGGGCCTCGCCCGGTCGGCCCGAACTGGTGCGGCAGGCTCCGGCGCAGGTCGGATGCCACCCCGGCCAGACGCTCGCAGGCGCGGTCATGCGCCGCCTCCGCCGACAGGCCCGGCGACGGATACACCGGCGTCACCACCGTCATGCGGTCCAGCACGTTGTCGAACACCGCGATCACGGTTGGGCGCATCAGCATGGCGTCGGGCAGGCCAAGCTCGTCCGGGTTGCCGTCCGGCAGGCGCTCGATCAGCCGCACGAAGTCGTAGGCGAAGAACCCGATCAGGCTGGCGCTGCCGGGCGGCAGGCCTGGCGGCAGCTCGATGCGGCACTCCGCGATCAAGGCGCGCAGGCTGGCGAGCGACGGCAGCGGCGACGGCTCGTACCCGCCCGCGCCGCCCTGCACGGAACGGTTGATCTCGGCACGCTCCCCATGGCAGCGCCAGATCAGGTCGGGCTTCAGGCCGATGTAGGAGTACCGGCCCCGCACCGCGCCGCCCTCGATG
>CAXTUO010000802.1:0-2396 GCA_964247175.1 uncultured Acetobacteraceae bacterium
AGGCGGCATGAGGCCGGATCATCGGTCCACGGGTTGAACACGGCGGCACCGCTGTGCTGCACGTCCCGGACGTTGCGCGTGGCCAGGTAAAGGTTGTGCTCCAGCGCACTGGCCGCGAGCATCGTGTCGATCACCGGCGGCGTTTGCCCCGTCGCGCGTTTGACGGCGCCGCTGATCGCTCCCCAGCGCCGCACCACGGCATCGCGGACCGGCAGCAGCCGATCTGCGAACCGGGCCTCCAGCGCCGCAAGCGCCGCCTCGATCCGGGGCCGGATGGCGCTGTCTTCGGGAAGGTTGTGCAGCCCCTTCTCGTATTCGCCGAGGGTCAGGATGCTGAGATAGAGGTGTCGCTCATCCTGGGCCGCGGCCCAGGCGTGCACGCGCGCTGCGCCATACGGGTTGGCCAGCTCGGCCACCACGTTGGTGTCCAGCAGCCAGCCGATCACAAGGCGATGTCGCGGCCGAGATCAGGTTCGCATTCGATGCCCACGCCCTCAAGGCCCAGCCCTTGCAGAAACGCGACCAGCGGCTGCTGAGGCGCCATTGGCGGCAGCAAGCGCGCCAGCTCCTCGACGGCGATCACCACGACGGCGTCCTGGCCGCGCACCGTCACGCGCTGGGGACCGTCGGTGCGGGCGCGCCGCACGACTTCGCTGAACCGAGCCTTGGCCTCCTCCAACCGCCACGTGGCACCGCTCGGCGCGGGTGGTCCTTTCGGCTGCTTTGCGGGATGCGACATGACCTGCCTTCCATCTGACTATCTGACCAGATAGCAGAGGATCGGCTTGCTTGCCAGCAATCCACGTCCGCGGCCGCCTTGAATGGAAAGCTGGTCTTCGCTCGGCCAAGCAGACGATAAAGGGCGCCAAGCGCTTCAAAAGGTCGCCGACGCCGCTCCGGCCCGGGCCAGCACTGCCCCGACCTGCGTTGCGGCCCACCGCCCGCCCCGGGCCGTCCGCACGCCGCGGGCGTTCAGGACCGCGGCCACGCCTCGCAAACTGGCGACGCCGTTGCCTTGGATCTGCTTGATGACGGGCGCGACGTTCTCCGCAAACCGTTGGGCGCCCTCGGCGGTACGCGCTGCCCCGGCTGCTCCCGCTTCGGCCAGGTTGGTCCGGTTGCCCAGCAGAGCCCCCTGCCCTTTCCTGACCGCGAGCGCCGCACGGGTGCGCTCGGAGATCATGCGCCGCTCTTTTTCGGCGAGTGCGGCATAGATGTGCAGCATGAAGGGATCGACGTCGGCGCCGAGTTCGGCGACCACGAACGGCACCCGCTGTGCCATCAGGCCTGCGATGAAGTGGACGTCGCGGCTCAGCCGGTCGAGCTTGGCCACCAGCACCGGCCCGCGGTGGCGCCGTGCGGACGCCAGCGCCGCGCCGAGCTGCGGCCGGCGGTCGAGCGCGTCTGCGCCCTTCCCTGCCTCGATTTCGGTGAACGCCTCGACCACTTGCATGCCGTTCTGCGCCGCGAACTGGGCGCAGCGCTCAGCCTGGGCATCCAATCCTAGCCCAGATCGTCCCTGCCGTTCGGTGGAGACGCCGTAGTAGGCGACGACGGGCTGCATCCTGGGGCCACATTGCTGCCGATTCGGCCTGTGTGGCAACAGGCCAAACGCTCGTTTGGCCTCCTGACGGGGTGCCATAGGGACCGGGAGCGGTCACGGGTGAATGCGTTGCACACGCTGTCACATCACTAGAAACGTTGCATTCTGCAAAACTTATAGCATAGTTGCAAAATACTAAATGGCTTTTTCGTTGCTCTTCAACGTAAGTTAGCAATGCTATCAGTGCAACATTGCTGCAGCAGAGGTATCCATGGCAGAGTTCCCCACCGAGGCCGCCCCTGCCGGCGCCGCCGTCACCGTACGCGGCCTCGCCCCCGAGCTGAAAGCAAGGCTGCGCATCCGCGCCGCCCACAACGCCCGCTCCATGGAGGCCGAGGCCCGTGCCATCCTTGAGGCCGCGCTCGGCGCCCCCGAGGAGGACACGACCGACCTGGCGGCTTTCGCGCGCACTTTGTTCGCGCCCCTTGGCGGCGTCGATCTGGAGCTACCACCCCGCGAACCGGCCCGCGAGCCGCCGGACTTGGGGGAACGGGAAGCAGCGCAGGCGCCACCATCCGAGGCAAGGCCAGCGACACAGGAGCTTGCTCCCGCGGAACCGGCGAAGGCCGCCAGGACCGGAACAGGCCGCGCGAAGTCCACCCGCCGGGAAGCGGCGCCCCCGGCCGGCGGCGGGCGTCGCCGGTGATCGTGCTCGACACCAACGTGCTTTCGGAGCTGGCCAGGCCCGATCCCGACGCCGCCGTGCTGGCCTGGGTCGCCGCCCAGCGCCGCGCCGAGCTGTGCACGACCGCCATCAGCGAGGCGGAGCTGGCCTACGGCCTCGCCCTGCTGC
>CAXTUO010000803.1:0-2386 GCA_964247175.1 uncultured Acetobacteraceae bacterium
CGGCCGACAACGCCAAAAAACGTTTACCAGCCTTAGTCGGAGCTTGCCTTAATCATGGCAGCCTGGCAAAGCCGCCGCGGGATCAAGGCGTTGTGGCCCGGTGGCCGCGGTCCAGCTTCCGAGCGCGGCCGGCAGGAAACAGGGCAGGGGAGGGACGGTGACGGATCATGCAGCGCACGCGGCCGGTGCTGCCGGGGCGGACGACGCCGCACCGGCCGCAGCCGATCGGCAGGACATGGTGCAGCCGGCGCTGTCCCGCGCGCCGCACGCGACGGAAACGCGGCGGCTCTACGCCGCGGACTGGGCGGCGTTCGCGGCATGGTGCCGCACGGCGGGCCTGGGCGCCTTGCCGGCCGCGCCCGCGACGGTCGCGGCCTATCTCAGGTCCTTGTCGGCCACGCTGCGGCCGGGCGCCCTGGCCCGCCGCGCCGCCGCCATCGCCGACCGGCACCGCCGGAATAGTTACCCGTCGCCTGGGACGGACCCTGCCGTGCGTGCTGTATTCCGCGCCGCGCGCCGCACCAGGGACGTGGCTTGCAAGGCAGGAACCGATACGCTCGACGCGCTATCGCCATCGCCACCCCCGCCGAGCCGGCGACGGGCATTACCCGGCCCGGCCCAGCTGGCCCGCATGGCCGCGCGCTGCCCAGGCGACCTCGCCGGCCTGCGCGACCGCGCCTTGCTGCTGCTGGCCGCGGCCAGGCTCGACCCCGAGCGCCTGCTCGCCCTCGACCACGAGCACGTCCGCTTCACCGCAGCAGGCGCCGAACTGGCCGGGTCCGGCGTCGGGGAAGGGGAGGGGGTGGCCCTTTCCCGCATGGCCTCGCCTGCCTGCCCGGTGCGTGCCCTGGAAGACTGGCTGCGCAGCTCGGACACGCGGTTCGGCCCGGTGTTCCGCAAGGTGGACCGCTGGGGCAACGTCGAGCACCGACGCCTGCGGCCCGACGCGCTCCGCCGCATCTGGCGCCGCCGTGCGGTCGCCCGCCGCCCACGCCGCTTGGCCACGAGGACGCGGTCATGATCCGCCCCACCATGTCCACCCGGCGAGCCAGCCGGAAAACGGCCGACGCCGCCGATCAGTTGCTCGACTGGCTCAAGCAGCAGGGCGGTGTCCCGGACGGGAGCGGCGATGGCCCGGCGGAACCGGAGCATTCGGCCGGCGGCGGCGCGGAGGCGCCCAGCCCCGACCCGCCGACGCCGCCTGTCCCAGCGAAATGCGAAGCATTTGCCCGGGAGAAAGCTTCGCGAGAGCTCGGCGGGTTTCCAGGGCAGGAGCACGGAATTGACCAAGGCCTGATCCGCCAGGCCGAGCGCGCCGACGATGCGGCGCGGGCGGCGCCGTTGCGACAGCGGCACACGGACTGGCTGCACCACCGCCTGCTGGTGGCCGGCCCGGCCGGAACGCTTGCCGGTTTCCAGGCCGCCGCGGGCGGCGCTGGCATCATCCCCTGGCGGCTCGACCTCGACCGCTTGGAGGAAGACCTGTTCCTGATGCTGGCGGCACCGCGCCCGCCGCAGCGGCGCCGCTTGAGCCTCACCGGGGCACGCGCCCTTGCCGGCCAGCTCCGCGATGCGGCGGAACAGCGGCATGCTGCCGCGGTGGCCCGCGTGAGACAGAACCGCGCCTGTGCCCTCGACCTGCACGCGCTCGTGCCGGTGCTCCCCCGCGTGCTGCAATTGGGTCCCGACCACCCGGAGGCCCTCGCCTGGCTGTGGACGCATTGGGGCACCACGGCGGCGCTGCGCCACGTTTCGGCCGGGCCCGTCCTGCCGCGGCGCGCAGAACCCGGCGAGCCTGCGGCGCTCCGCCTTGCCTTCTGGTCGGCCGATTGGACGCCGTGGCGGGCACTGGCAACGGTGGCCGCGCGCTGGCCCGCGCTGCGCTTCGACGTCCGACCCACCTACGGCCTGCTTTGACCGGGGCCGTGTCCGATGCCATGGCCGAGGCCGGGCCGCCGATGGGGCAGTCCGGCCCGCCGTCGCCCACGTGGGACGTGCCACCGCGCCACCCGTCGGTCGCGACCTCGCCCATCCTGGCCGTGGAAGGGTTCGAGGGGCCGCTCGACTGGCTGCTCGAGGCGGTGCGCGCCGGTAGGGTCGACCTTGCACGGCTGTCGATCCTGGCGCTGGTCGAAGCGTTCGCGGACGCGCTGGAAGCGGGGCTACACCGCACGCCGGACGCCCCGGCGCCGGACCTCGCGCAATGGGCGGCCTGGACGGTGATGGCCGTCCACCTCGCCGAGCTACGCTCGCGGCTGCTGCGGCCGGCCGACGCCCCGGAGGCGCGCACGGCGCAGGCCGAGGCCGAGGCGTTGCGCCGGCAATGGCTGCGCCGCGCCGAGATGGCGGCGGTCGTGGACTGGTTGGAGCGGCAGCACCAGCTCGG
>CAXTUO010000804.1:0-2381 GCA_964247175.1 uncultured Acetobacteraceae bacterium
GGCGTAACATCATGGGCCCTCAAGCTGCGGGTGGGGCGGCGTAGCACGCCGGGGCGGCTCTTGTCGCGCCCCGCCGCCGCCCGTAGGACAGCAGGCGGGCAATGGAGAGGCGCGATGGCCGGCTGGCAGTTCTGGATCGACCGCGGCGGCACCTTCACCGACCTGGTGGCGCGCGCCCCGGACGGCCGGCTCAGCACGCACAAGCTGCTGAGCGAGAACCCCGGGCGCTACCGCGACGCCGCCATCGCCGGGATCAAGGCGGTGCTGGGCGTGGCGCCGGGCGAGCCGGTTCCGCCGGGGCTGGTGGACCAGGTGAAGATGGGCACCACCGTCGCCACCAACGCGCTCTTGGAGCGCAAGGGGGAGCGCACCCTGCTGGTGGTGAACCGCGGCTTCGGCGACCTGCTGCGCATCGGCAACCAGGCCCGCCCGCGGCTGTTCGACCTGCATGTGACGCTGCCGACCCTGCTGTATGAGCGGGTCGTCGAGCTGCCCGGGCGCGTCGGCATCGACGGCGGGGAGGTCGAGCCGCTGGACGAGGACGCCGCCCGCGCCGCCTTTGCCGCCGCCCGGGCGGACGGCATCGCGGCCTGCGCCATTGCGCTGATCCACGCCTGGAAATACCCGGACATGGAGCGCCGCCTCAAGGCGCTGGCGGAGGAGGCCGGGTTCGCCCAGGTGTCCGCAAGCCACGAGGTCAGCCCCCTGCTGCGCTTGGTGCCCCGCGGCGACACCACGGTGGTGGACGCCTACCTTTCGCCCATCCTGCGCCGCTACGTCGAGCAGGTGGCGTCCGAGCTTGGGGGCGTCCGGCTCTACTTCATGCAGAGCAACGGCGGGCTGGCGCAGGCCGGCCGGTTCGGGGGCAAGGACGCCATCCTGTCCGGACCCGCCGGCGGCATCGTCGGCGCCGCGCGCACCGCGGAGATGGCCGGCCTCCGCCGCATCATCGGCTTCGACATGGGCGGCACCAGCACGGATGTGGCGTTGTACGACGGCGCGTTCGAGCGCGCCTACGAGACGGAGGTGGCCGGCGTGCGGATGCGCGCGCCGATGATGGCGATCAACACCGTGGCGGCCGGCGGCGGCTCGGTCCTGCATTTCGACGGCGCCCGCATCCGGGTGGGGCCGGACAGCGCCGGGGCCAACCCTGGCCCCGCGTGCTACCGCCGCGGCGGGCCGCTCACGGTGACGGACGCCAACGTGTGCGTGGGCAAGATCCAGCCCCGGCACTTCCCGCCGATCTTCGGACCCGGCGGCGACGCGCCGCTCGACGCCGAGACCGTGCAAGCGCAGTTCGCCGCCCTTACCGACAAGGTCGCCCGTGCGACCGGCACGCCGCGGCGGGACCCGCGCGAGGTCGCGGAGGGCTTTCTCCGCATAGCTGTCGCCAACATGGCCAACGCGATCAAGCAGGTCAGCGTGCAGAAGGGCCACGACGCCACGCGCTTCGCCCTGCAATGCTTCGGCGGTGCCGGCGGCCAGCACGCCTGCCTGGTCGCGGACGAGCTGGGCATGGAAACGGTGTTCATCCACCCCTACGCCGGCGTGCTGTCGGCCTACGGCATGGGCCTCGCGGACCAAACCGTGCTGCGCGAGCAGGCGGCGGAGCAGCCATTCACGCCCGAGGCGCTGCCGGCCCTGCACGCCTTGGCCGACCAGCTCGCCGACGCCGCCCGCGCCGCGCTGCTGGAGCAGGGCGCCGCCGGGCGCATCGACATCAAGCGCTCCGTCCACCTGCACTACGCCGGCACCGAGGCCGCGCTGCCGGTGCCCCTGACCGACGGGCCCGGCACCCTCGCCGCCTTCGCCGCCGCCCACCGCGCCCGCTTCGGCTTCACGACCCCGGACCGCGCGGTGGTCGCCGAGGCCGTCGCCGTGGAAGCGACTGCCGCAGGCGAAACCGTGGACGAACCCCCGCTCGCCGCCCGCGACAACGGCGCCCCCGAACCCATCGACCACGTCTTCATATGGAGCGGCGGCGCCGAGCACCGCGCCCCGGTGTTCGACCGCACCGCCCTCCGCGCCGGCGACCGCCTGCCCGGCCCCGCCTTGGTGCGGGAAGCCAACGCGACCACGGCCGTCGAACCCGGCTGGACCGCCGAGGTCACGGCGCGCAACCACATGCTGCTGCGCCGTACGTCGCCGCTGCCCAGCCGCGTCACGGGGGACAGCGGGAAGGCAGACCCCGTGCTGCTGGAACTGTTCAACAACCTGTTCATGAACGTCGCCGAGCAGACCGGCGCGGTGCTGCAGAACACGTCGCAGAGCGTGAACATCAAGGAACGGCTGGACTTCTCCTGCGCCATCTTCGACGCGGAGGGCGGCCTGGTCGCCAACGCGCCGCACGTCCCCGTGCACCTCGGCGCGATGGGCGAAAG
>CAXTUO010000805.1:0-1788 GCA_964247175.1 uncultured Acetobacteraceae bacterium
CCATGAGCGAGACGCACCGCATCACCGTTGACCCGAACCAGTGTGGCGGCAGGCCATGCCTGCGCGGCTTGCGCATCCGCGTCAAGGATGTGCTCGACCTGCTGGCCGCCGGCGCCAGCCGCGAGGAGATCCTGGCCGACTTCCCGCTGCTTGAGGCAGGGGACATCACGGCCGCGCTCGAATAGGGGTCACCTCACCATTTGCTCAGAACTGCACGCTAAGTGGCGCGCGGTATGAACGCTTCGGGAACAGCCCGGAGCGGCCGCAGCCCGCCCGCGGGACGGGCGGTGTTCCAGTCGTAGTCGCCGGTGAGCGCGATGTGCTCCCAGCCGAGCGGCGCGACGTGGGCAAGCAGCTCGTCGGGAATGATGGTGCCCTGTGACCGGAGCTGCCGGACGGCTCGGTCGAGGTAAGTGGTGTTCCAGTGCACAATGGCCGCCGTCAGCAGGCTCAGCCCCGACGCCCGGTGGCTCTGGTTCTCGAACGTGCGGTCGCGGAACTCGCCTTGACGGTGGAAGAACACGGCCCGGCGCAGCGCGTTGCTGGCCTCGCCCTTGTTCAGCCCGGCATGGCTGCGCTGGCGCAGCGCCGGGTCGGACAGCCACTGCAAGGTGAACAGCGTCCGTTCGATCCGCCCCAAGGCCCGCAGCGCCCGCGACACCGCGTTGTTCGGGCCGGCCGCGGCGAGCTTGCGTAGGATGGTGGACGGCGCGACGGCGCCGGCCTCGATGGACGCCCTAACCCGCATCAGCTCTGCCCAGCCGCGGATGAGCGCCGCCGTGTCCACGGCCTCGCCGATCAGCGGCCGCAGCACCGGGTAGGTGTCGGGCTTCTCGATGGCGTAGAGCTTGCGGTCCTTCAGGTCCTTGATGCGCGGCGCGAAGCGGTAGCCCAGCAAGTGACAAAGCCCGAACACATGGTCGGTGGCGCCGGCCGTGTCCGTGTAGTGCTCGGCGATGCGCAGGCTGGTCCGGTGCGCCTGCGGGTGCAGGCCGTCCAGCACATAGGGCGCCTCGCTGGCCGTCGCGGAGATGACCCGGGTGTGCATCGGGCCATACTGGCCGGACTGGGTGGTATAGAGCACGACGCCCGGATCGATGCCGTACTTGGCGTTGACGTCGCCGCCGGGTCCGGCGAGGCCGCCGGCACGGAAGTACTGCCCGTCCGAGGAGGAGTCGGTGCCGTCGCCCCAGATCGCGGCCATAGGGTGCCGGTGGTGGGCGTCCACGATGACGGCGCGGCCGGAGGCGTAGTTGTCTTCGTTGACGTGCCACTGCGCTTGGTTGACCAGGTGGTGGTAGCTCAGGCCGCGGGTCGCGTCGGCCATGCGGGACAGGCCGAGGTTGGTGCCGTCGGCCAGCAGTGCTGCGAACAAGGCGGGTAGGTCGGAAGGCGGATTGCCGGTGCGCAGGTGCGTGAAGCAGGCGGCGAACCCCGTGGCCTGCGCGACATCCGACACGACCTCAGTCACGCGCACCCGCGGCAGCATGCCGTAGAACCGGCCGGCCATGAGCCGCGCGGCATCCGGCACCGTAGGCTTGGTGCGTGCGATGTAAAGGGAGCCGTCCTCGATCTCGACGCCGTCCAGTTCGCCGCGCGTGGCACAGGCGGCCACGAACTGCAGGCGCTCGTGCAGCAAGGCAGCGCGGGCGGCGATGTAGCGGTCTGGGTCCGCCTCGCCAGCAATGCCCACAACAGGCGTCCCGGCTGGCTCTGCCGGCAACAGGTAGTCCTCGAACGCACGATGGTCGCGGCTGCCCGCGACCCAGATGCCGGAGCCGCGCAGGC
>CAXTUO010000805.1:1798-2372 GCA_964247175.1 uncultured Acetobacteraceae bacterium
GCGTGGCGAGCACGGCCGTCTCGTAAAGGCGGCGATCCGGGACAGGTCCAGCAAAGATCATGCGCCGCCATTTCGGCGGCAGGAACGACGAGGGCAGCCGCTTGGGCAAGGCACGGGCGCCGATCCCGTCGGCTGTCTTGAGCAGTTCAATCGCGGCAAGCAGCGGATCGAGCGGCACGTTGGACTGGAACCGGAAGGCGGCCAGGAAACGCGGGCTGAAACGCCGCAGCACCGCGTAGCGCTCGGCGGCCGTAGCCAGGATCTCCACGTCGGCGACGCCGGCCACGGCCTCGATCACCGGCAGCGCCTTGTCGAGCTCGGCCATACCCACCTCGCGCTCGACCACGGCGACGCCCTCCTCGCCGGTTTCCCTGGCCTGTTTCAGAGCGGCGATGGTGCGGCGGAACAGGCGCATGGTGCGGGCCACGTCGCGCTTGGTGGTCTGGAAACGGCGCTCATCACGGCCGCGGGCTTTGGTAAACAATGATCCCATGTACTTGCAGAACATGGCCAGGACCGCATCGGTCAGCCGCGTTTCGAGGTCGGCCACCCCTGCCACCAGCAGGGCGGTCCG
>CAXTUO010000806.1:0-2370 GCA_964247175.1 uncultured Acetobacteraceae bacterium
GAGCGGACCGGTCACGAGCCGGACAGCAGACCCCAATCCCAGCACCAGGCCGATGGCGGAAGGGTCCAGCCCGCGCCCTTCCAGCAGGGCCGGGAGGAAGGGAGAGGCTACGCCATACGCGGCGAACAGGGCGGAGTACAAGACGACAAAGCGCGGCAGCGGGGAAGCGGGCACTGGTAATCCTCCGAACCGGCGCAACGT
Source organism: uncultured Acetobacteraceae bacterium (assembly GCA_964247175.1). Taxonomy (GTDB): domain Bacteria; phylum Pseudomonadota; class Alphaproteobacteria; order Acetobacterales; family Acetobacteraceae; genus CAHJXG01. Next base: position 202 of record CAXTUO010000806.1, read on the forward strand.
TGCCGGCAGGGCGGCGTTGCCGCGCCTGCCGCGGAACGCTTGCATCGGAGACATGGTGCTGAAGGAGTTGCTCGCCGACCGGTCGCACGGCGTGTCGATCGGGTTTGTGCTCGTCACCTTGGGATTGGACGCGATGGGCGTCGGGATCATCGCTCCCATCGTGCCGGGTCTGGTGCAGGAACTGGCCGGCCTGCCGCCGGAACGGGCGGCGCCCTGGGTGGGCGCGCTGATCGCCGCCTATGCCGGGATGCAGTTCTTCGCGGCGCCGCTGCTGGGCGCGCTCAGCGACCGGTTCGGCCGCCGCCCGGTGATCCTGACTTCCGTCGTGGGCATCGGCATCGACTACCTCCTGCTGGCCTGGGCGCCGAGCCTGTGGTGGCTGTTCGTGGGGCGGCTGATCGCCGGCGCCACCTCCGCCAGCGTCGCTGCCGCGACCGCCTTCATGGCCGATGTCAGCGGGAAGAACGACCGTTCCAGCCGGTTCGGGCTGGTGGGGGCGACGTTCGGGGCCGGGTTCGTGATCGGCCCGGCCATTGGCGGCTTCCTCGGCGAGCACGGGCTGCGCCTGCCGTTCTACGCCGCGGCGGCGCTCGCCTTTGCCAACGCGCTTTACGGGATCTTCGTGCTGCCGGAAAGCCTGCGCCCGGAGGACCGGCGGCCGATCGCCTGGCGCGCGCCAACCCGTTCGGCCTGCTGCGCAAGACTTGGCGCGACCCGAAGCTGCGCAGCATGGCCTTTGCCTGGTCGTGCAGTTGGATCGGGCTGGGCGCGGTGCAAAGCAGCCTCGTGCTGTTCACCCGCTACAGCTTCGGCTGGAGTGCGGCGGCGAACGGCTGGGTGCTGGCCGGCATCGGCCTGTCGCAGGCGGTGGTGGAGGGCGTTTTGCTGCCCTCCGTGACCGCCCGGCTCGGCGAGCGGCGCACGGCGCTGTTCGGCTACGCGGCCGGGGCGTTCGGCTACGGCGTGCTCGCCTTGGCGCTGGCGGGCTGGACGGTGGCGCCCGCGGTGGTGCTGCTGGCGCTGGGTGGGCTGGCGGTGCCGTCCGTGCGGTCGATGGTGTCGGCCCGCGGCGACGTGGACACCCAAGGGGAGATGCAAGGCGTGCTGACCGCGGTGGAGGGACTGACCGCCGTGGTGGCGCCGTTGCTGACGGCCTGGCTGTTCTACGCCTTCACCGCGCCGGCCCTGCCGGTGCACTTCGCCGGGGCGCCGTTCGTGCTGCCGGCCGGGGCCGCGGTGCTGGCAGGGGTGCTGCTCCGGCGATTGTAGGCTCAGGCGTCGCGGTTTTTTCGCGTTCGCCGCCGCACGATCCCGGCCCGTCCCGCGTTGACGGCATCTGAGGACAAAAGGGGAAAAGACGTGGCCCAGCAGATTCCAATGAGCCAGTCCGACGTGACCGGCGAAGCGCAGGACGACGGCACGATCGAGGTCGCGCCCGACCTCGCCTATCTGCGCCTCCTCATCGTCAACGCGGTGTTCTGGGGCCTGCCCGGCGCGCGGAACTGGGTGCTGATCGACGCCGGGGTGGTCGGCACCGCCGGCCGCATCCGCCGGGCCGCGGCTGAGCGCTTCGGCGCGGACGTGCCGCCGGCCGCCATCGTGCTCACGCATGGGCATTTCGACCACGTCGGCGCGCTGGAGGAGCTGGCGCGCGGCTGGGACGTGCCGGTCTATGCCCATCCGCTGGAAGCGCCGTACCTGGACGGCAGCGCGTCCTACCCGCCGCCCGACCCCACGGTGGGCGGCGGCCTCACGGCGCTGCTGTCGCCCTTGTTCCCCCGCGGCCCCGTGGATGTGCGGGACCGGCTGCGCCCCTTGCCGGAGGACGGCAGCGTGCCGCCCATGCCCGGCTGGCGGTGGCTGCACACGCCGGGCCACTCGGTCGGGCACGTGTCCTTGTGGCGGGACGCAGACCGGGCGCTGATCGCCGGCGACGCCTTCGTGACGACGGCGCAGGAGTCCGCCTACGCCGCGGTCACGCAGGAGCCGGAGCTGCACGGGCCGCCCAAGTACTTCACCCATGACTGGCAGGCGGCCCGGGAATCGGTGCGGCGGCTTGCGGCGCTGGCGCCGGAACTGGCGGTCACGGGCCATGGCCGGGCCATGCGGGGCGAGGCGATGCGGGACGCGCTGCAAACGCTTGCGCAGGATTTCGACCGGGTGGCCGTG
>CAXTUO010000807.1:0-2366 GCA_964247175.1 uncultured Acetobacteraceae bacterium
CGATGGGGCCGCGCCAGCGCCCCGCGGCGGCCTCCGCGTCCGAGCCGGGGCGCGGCGGGCCGAGAGCCGAGAGCCGCACCGGCCATCCTTCCTGCGCCAGGAGCCGGGCGGCCACGTAGCCGTCGCCGCCGTTGTTGCCGGGTCCGCACAGCACCAGGGTGCGGCAAGGGCCGAAACGCCGTGCCGCGCGGGCGACGGCGCGGCCCACGGCCCCCATCAGCACGGCGCCGGGCACGCCGGCCCGGGCGGCGGCGGCATCGGCGGCGGCCATCTCGGAGGGAGTCAGGAGTTCGTGCGTCATGTCCGCCACTGTGCCAGCTTGCGGACCGGGCGCAAACGCGACTCGCGGCTTGCGCCGTCCTGACCGGTTGGGATTTCGGCATGTCGATCGTAATCACGGTGGCGCAGCAGAAGGGCGGCGCCGGCAAGTCCACGCTGGTGGCGAACCTGGCGGCGGCGCTGGCGGCGCTGCGGCGCGTCGCGGTGCTCGACATCGACCCGCAGCACAGCCTGGCACGCTGGCACGCGATCCGCTTGGCGCGTGCGGCGCCTGCGGCGGCGCTGACGTTCTCCGACCGCTCGGGCTGGCGGCTGGCGGGCGAACTCGACCGGCTGCGCCGCGAGCATGACGTGGTGCTGATCGATACCCCGCCGGTGATCGACGCCGACTCGCGCCGGGCGATCCGCGGGGCGGAGCTGGTGGCGGTGCCGGTGCAGCCCAGCCCGCCGGACATCTGGGCCGCCGAAGGCACGCTGAAGCTCGCCGCCGAGGAGAAGCGCCCGGCCTGCCTGATCCTGAACCGCGTGCCGACCGGCCGGCGGCTGCGCGACACCACGGACGGCGAACTGCGCGCGCGCGGCCTGGCCGTGCTGCCGGCGGTGCTGGGCAACCGCGCGGCGTTCAGCCACGCCTTCGCCGAAGGCCTGGGCGTGACGGAAGCCGCACCGCGCAGCCAGGCGGCGGTCGAGGTGCGGGCGGTGCTGTCGGCGATGCTGGCGGCGATTGCCTGACCGCTTGCGCGCCGTCCGGCCGCAAGCGGCCTTCAACAATGCAGACTTCTTGCTTGTGGCCTGAGACGAGCCACCTTAATCTGACCAAACTAGTCAGTTTGAGGATGCTTGATGCCAAAAGCGGTATCCCACACGGTAGGGCCGGCGGCAGCAGCCCTTCCGGCATGGAAGCTGGAAGATGCGAAGGCCCGGTTCAGCGAGGTCGTGCGCCTCGCCTGCAAACGCGGACCGCAGCGGGTCACCGTGCGCGGCCAGGATGCGGTTGTCGTGCTTTCGGCGGCCGACTATGCCCGTTTGGCGCCGGCTGCGGCGAAACCCACTCTGTTCGCCCTATTCGCAGACGGCCCTTTTGCTCGCCTCAAAGACTTCGACGAGCAACTCGTGCATGAGAAGGCGCCGGTCCGCGACGTGCCGGAGTTCTGACCGGTGACCACCGGCCCGCGTGGCTGGCTGCTCGATACGAACGTGGTTTCAGAGATGAGAAAAGGAGCGCGGGCCAACTTCGCTGTCCGGTCCTGGGCCGAAGCAGTGCCGCCGGCCGCCTGCTTCCTGAGCACCGTCAGCGTCGCCGAGATCCGCATCGGGATCGAGCGGGTCGCGGATCTCGGGTTCCGCGCGGAGCTGGAGGCGTGGCTCCGCGACGGCGTACGCACCTGGTTTGGCGACCGCATCCTTGCGGTGGACGAGGCTGTGCTCCTGGCCTGGCGCCGCTTGATCGCCGAAGGGCAAAAAGCGCGCTACACCTATTCCCAGCCGGACGCCTTGATCGCGGCCACCGCGCTTGTGCACGGGCTTGGGGTCGTGACGCGCAACGCCGCCGACTTCGAACGGGCCGGAGTCACGCTTTGCAATCCCTGGGCGGAGACGCCCCCCTGACCCGCGCCGCTACGCCAACCCCTTCGAAACCTCCACCACGTCCGGCTCGTCCGGCAGCCGCGCGACGGCGAAGCCCAGGCGGCGCATGAAGGCGAGCATCGGCGCGTTCTCCGCCAGCACCTGCCCGGTGATGCGGGTCATGCCCTGGGTGCGGCCCCAGTCCATCACGCGCCCCATCAAGCGCCGGGCCAGGCCGCGGCCTTTCATGCTGGCTTCCACCACCACGGCGAACTCGCCGGTCTCGGTGTCCAGTTCGCGCACCAGGCGGCACACGCCCACCGTTTCGCCCGTCGCCTCGCGGACCGCGACGAAGGCCATCTCGCGGTCGTAGTCCACCTGGGTCATGCGGGCGACCTGCTCCGGGGATAGGGCGCGCAACATGCTGAAAAAGCGGTAACGGACGTCCTCCGGCGACAGGCGGGCGAAAAAGGCGGCGTGCGCCTCGGCGTCCTCCGGGCGGATCGGGCGGATCAGCACGG
>CAXTUO010000808.1:0-2366 GCA_964247175.1 uncultured Acetobacteraceae bacterium
CGCGCGAAGACCAGGACAGGTTCGCCGCCGAAAGCCAGCGCCGCGCCGCCGCCGAGGGCGATGGCCAGCATCAGGGCGTGCCCGATGTCCAGCACGCCCACCACCAATGCCTTGTTGCTGAACTGGCCGAACAGCCCGACCAGCACGGTGAAGGCGCAGCACGCGGCGACCGACAGCGCGACGCTGCCCGCGGCGCGCGCACCGGCCAACGCGGGAACCGCGCCGAAGGCGACGCTTCCGCGCGCCGCATGGGCAAGGCCGCTCGCCACCGGGTCAGGCCCTCGCCGCCGACAGCCGCTCGCCGAGCAGGCCGCGGGGACGGAAGATCAGCACCATGACGAGCATGGTGTACGCGATCGCGTCGCGAAGCTGATAGGGCGAGTCCACGCCCAGGCCTTCCAGGAACGCCGCCGGCCCCAGGCTCTCCACCAGGCCCAGCGCATAGCCGCCGAGCATGGCGCCCGGGATGTTGCCGATGCCGCCGAGCACCGCCGCGCCGAACCCCTTCACGCCGAGGAAGAAGCCCATGAAGAACGAGATCTGCTTGAACACCAGCCCGTAAAGCAGCCCGGCGATGCCAGCGAGCGCGCCGCCGAGCGCAAAGGTGAACACGATCACGCGGTCCACGTTGATGCCCATCAGCGTCGCGGCGTCCCGGTCCTCCGCGACCGCACGCATGGCGGTGCCGATGCGGGTCCGCATGACGATCAGGGTGAGCACCACCATGGTGAGCAGCGCGGCGGCGACCACCACGACCTGCACCCGCGGCACGGAGAACCCGGCCACCGACACGGTCCCGTCCACCGCCGGCATGGACGGGAATGCCTTGTTCTGCGCCCCGAACATGCCGCGCGCCGAGTACTCCAGCACGAAGGACAGACCCAGCGTGCTGATCAAGGGCGCGAGCGACCGGCCGCGGCGGAACGGGCGGTAGGCGATGCGCTCCGCAAGTATAGCGACCCCGGCGGACACGGCGATGCACACGACGGTTGCGATGACAAAACTGAGCGCCGGGTCCGGCCCGAGGATGCCGGCGCGGTTGCAGGCCAGCAGCGAGAAGCACGCCGCGTAGGCGCCGAACATGAACACGTCGCCATGGGCGAAGTTCACCATGCGCAGGATGCCGTACACCATGGTGTAGCCGAGCGCGATCAGGGCGTAGATCGCCCCGATGCACAGCCCGAAGGCGAGAAAGGAGAACCACTCCGCCCGGCTGTAGCGCGGGTGCAGCAGCCCGGCGACGAAGCCCGTCCCCACCACCGCCACGACCGCCACGCGCAGCGCGAGCAGGAACCAATCGACGGGAGTCGCGCGCCGCAGCCAGTCCTGGATCATGGCCCGGCCGTGTCCTACGGGAACACCTTCTTCGGATTGACGCCCAGCTTGAAGGTGGTGGGGTCGCCGCTCGCATACTCGAACACGGCGAAATGGGAGGAGCCGCAGTCGCCGTTCTTGTCGCAGGTCAGCTTGCCGGTGATGCCGTCCAGGTCCGCGGTGTGCATCAGCGCGTCGCGCAGCGCCTTGCGGCCGATATAGGTGTCGCCGCCGCCGTCGGTCTTGGCCACCTTCTCGATGGCGGCCATCATCGCCAGCGCCGCGTCGTAGCCGTTGCCGTGGAAGCCGCCGATGGGGTCCTCGCCGAACTTCTCCTTGTACTTCGCCAGGAAGTCGCCGTAGCGCGCGCCCATCAGCTTCGGGTCGTTGTCCACGCCGGTCAGGCGGTAGCCGACCGCGTCGTCCCCGGCCGCCTCCAGGAACGCGGGCGCCAGCACGGCGTCGGTGCCGAGCACGGGGGTCTTGGCCAGCGTCGGCACCTCCTTGACCTGCCGCACCAGGTAGGCGGATGCCCCGGTGAAGATGGGCGCGAAGATCAGCTCGGGCTTCGCCGTGCCGATCCGGGTCAGCACGGGGCGCAAGTCGGTGTCGGACGGGGAGATCGCCTCGGCCGCGACGATCGTGCCGCCGGCGGCCTTGAACTGCTTGGCGAAGGCGTTGGCCAGTTCCTCGGCATACAGGCTGCCGTCGTGCATCGTCGCGACCTTGGTGGCGTGCACGCTTTGCGCGTATTTCACCGCGGCGCCGGCGCCGTTGATGTCGTTGTAAACGAAGCGCACGATGCCCTGCAGGCCCACCGGCCGGTCGGGCGCGGTCAGCGCGGGCGCGGTGGCGCTCGTCACCGCCTGCGGCATTCCGGCGTTCCACAGGATGGGCGCGCCGCCGCGGGACTCCGAGGAGCAGGCGGTGCCGAGCACGCCCACGATCTGCTTGTTGGACGCGAGCCGGGTGGCGCCGGTCTGGCCGCCTTCCACGCTGCACTGGCCGTCTTCCGGGAGGTACTTGATGGGATGGCCGGCCAGCGTGTTGCC
>CAXTUO010000809.1:0-2365 GCA_964247175.1 uncultured Acetobacteraceae bacterium
TTCCACAGCCGTGCCGAGCGAGACGGCCGCGACCGCGCCCACGCAGCGCGACCGCCATCTGCAAAGCGTCGCTGAGCACGGACGCGCAGCCGGGCAGAAAACCTCCGGCTACACGACGCGAGCCCAGGCCGAGGCGGCCGTCGGCAGGTTCAAGCAGGTCATTGGTGACGGGCTGCGCTCGCGCACGGACGAACATCGGGCGACCGAGATGGACGTCGCGGTCCATGTCCTCAACCGCATGCTGGAGCTCGGACGCCCGATTTCCGTCCGCATCGCCTGACCACAAACGGGCATAGGGGCAACTGCGCCCGCACTCCTGGTCCGTGCAACACGGCCCCTGCCGTCCCATCGATCACGATCGGGGCAACACCGGCGCGGAACGGCACGGGCTGTCCCGCCAGGCGATTAGGCCTGGACCGAGGCGACCATGCCAAGTTCGATCGTCTTGAGCACGAATGGGGCTTCCAGTTGAAAGTTGAATTCTGCATCTCACCCTGAACTGGCCCTGCAAACGGCTTGGATGTCGTCTACGTCGCCTGAGCACGAACGACAGCGGCGGACGAGCTGCGCTCCACACGTCTCTGCGGCGGCAACCCATGATAGGCAGAGCCGTCTGGCCAAAACGTGCAGGCGATCGGTGCAGAGCATGTCTTTGAGTGATCCAGAGAGAAGCGGCCACTTGGTGTCGCTGCGGCAGCAGACGGTCCTGGCCCGGTTCGGGGAGCTTGCGCTGCGGTCCGACAGCCTGGACGAGATCCTGACCGAGGCCTGCCGCCTGGTCGGGGATGCCCTAGGCACTGATCTCGCCATGGTCATGCAGTTGCAAGCGGACGGGACCTCCTTGTTGGTGCGCGCGGGTGTCGGCTGGAAGCCTGGCGTGGTGGGCGCGGTGACCCTCAAGGCCACGGACGACAGTGCGGAAGGCCGTGCTCTCAAGATGGGAGGGCCGACGATCTCTCCGGACATCGTGGCGGAAACCCGGTTCACCTATCCGCCGTTCCTGGTCGAGAACGACGTCCAGGCGGTGGCCAACGTCGTCATCATCGGCGGCCAAGGCAGGCCGCCGTTCGGCATCCTGCAGATCGACAGCCGCACGCCCCGCCGGTTCACCGACACCGACACCGCGTTCCTGCGCAGCTACGCCAACCTGCTCGCGGCGGCGGTGGACCGCCTGCGCGTGATCGGGGAGATGCGCGACGGGGAGGCACGACTTCACCTGGCACTCGACGCCGCGGAGATGGGATCGTGGGACTTGGATTTGATGAATGGGAGTGTGCGCCGTTCGGCTTGGCACGACCGGATCTTCGGTTACCCCGACCCGGTGTCCGAGTGGAACCTGGCGACCTTCCTGGACCACGTGCTCGCGGAAGACCGCCCGACCGCCCAGGCGGCCTTCCTTGACGCCATGACGACGGGTGGCTTGGCGTTCGAGTGCCGTATCGCCCGTGCCGACGGGGCGGTGCGCTGGATCGCCGTCAAGGGCCGGACCGACTTCGCCGACCACTTTGAAAGCAACGTCCCGGTGCCCGTCCGCATGGTCAGCGTCGTCCGGGACGTGACGGCGAACCGGCAGGCGCAGCAGCTCTTGCGCAGCCACTACGAGAGGCTTGAGGTGCAGGTCGGCGAGCGGACCCGTGCCTTGGCGGACGCCAACAGGCAGGTATCGCGGGAGGCCGAGGGACGGGAGCAGAGCGAAGCGCGGTTCGCCGCGGCGTTTCGTTTAGCGCCCGTGCCGATGATGGTCAGCCTGCTGGACGGCTTTCGCATCCTCGACGTGAACGAGGCGTTCGTCGGAACCCTCGGCCACACGGCGGCGGATGCGATCGGCCGCACCGCCGACGACCTGAAGCTTTGGGGTATGTCGACGGCGCGCCGGCGTTTCGAAGAGGAGCTGCAAGCAACCGGGCGCCTGCGCAACCAAGACATCAGGCTGCTGACCAAGACCGGGTGGCTGCTCGACTGCCTCGCCTCGGCCGAGATCGTCGCCATCGCGGGGGAGCGGTGCGTGCTGTCCGTCCTCCAAGACATCACGGAGCGCAAGCGCTCGGAGGCCGAGCTGTTCGAGGCGATCGAAGCGGTGATGCAGGACACGTCCTGGTTCAGCCGCACGATCATCGAGAAGCTGGCGCAGCTTCGCCACCCCGAGCGCACGGAGGCGGCGCGGATCGAGCTGGCGGACCTTACCCCGCGGGAGCGTGACGTGCTGGGACGGCTGTGCCAAGGCATGAACGGGGACGGCATCGCCCAGGCCCTCGGCTTGTCCCGCAACACGGTGCGGAACCATCTCGCGACGCTTTACGCGAAGATTGGCGCGCATGGCCGCAGCGACGCCATCATCTGGGCGCGCGAGCGGGGCTTCACCGGA
>CAXTUO010000810.1:0-2363 GCA_964247175.1 uncultured Acetobacteraceae bacterium
CGCCTGGACGTGGACATGCTGGGCGGCGAGCCGTTGCACGGCACGGTGGACAGCCTGGCGCCCGGCAGCGGCTCCACCTTTGCCCTGCTGCCGCCGGAGAACGCGACCGGCAACTTCACCAAGATCGTGCAGCGCGTCCCGGTGCGCGTCCGCCTCGACCCCGACCCGCGGCTGCCGCAGTTGCGTCCGGGCCTGTCCGTCACGGCGTCGGTCGATACGCGCACCGCACCGCCGGGGCCGCTGCGGACCCTGGCGGAGCGATGAGCGGTGCCCTCGCCGCGGCAGGCGCTCCGCCGCGAACCAAGGCCGGGCTGCGGGACTGGGTGGCGTTCCTGGGCGGTTCGCTCGGCGCGTTCATGGCCGTGCTCGACATCCAGATCACCAACAGCAGCCTGGCCGACATCCAGGGCACGCTCGGCGCCAGCCTGGACGAGGGGAGCTGGATCAGCACGGGATACCTGATCGCCGAGATCATCGTGATCCCGATGACCGGGTGGCTCGCCGGGGTGTTCAGCCTGCGCCGCTACCTGGCCGTGAACGCGCTGCTGTTCCTGGGCTTTTCCGTGCTGTGCGGGTTGGCCTCGAACCTCAGCGAGATGATCCTGTTCCGCGTCGGCCAGGGCTTCACCGGCGGCGTGCTGATCCCGACTGCCTTCACCATCATGCTGCTGCGCATCCCCGGCAGCCAGCGCGCGGTCGCCAGCGCCATCTTCGGCCTGACCGTCACCTTCGCGCCGGCCATCGGGCCGACGGTTGGCGGCTGGCTGACCGACACCTACTCCTGGCATTGGATCTTCTACATCAACCTGATCCCCGGGGTCGCGCTGGTGTCGATGATCTGGTGGGGGCTGGACCCGCAGCCGATGCGGCTGGAACGCCTGGCCCGCGGCGACTGGGGCGGCATCGCCTGCATGGCGATCGGCCTCGGCAGCCTCGAGTACGTGCTGGAAGAAGGGCAGCGCAAGGACTGGTTCGGCGACGACCGAATCGTGCTCTGCGCCGTGCTGGCCGCGGTGTTCATCACGGCCTTCCTGGCGGTCGAGCTGCTGAAGAAGGAGCCGTTCATCGACCTTCGCCTGCTGCGCCGGCGCTCGCTGGCCGCGGCCTGCACGGTGAACTTCGCCACCGGCCTGGCGCTGTACGGCTCGATCTACATCCTTCCGCTCTACCTGTCGCGCGTGCAGGGCTACAACGCGTCGCAGATCGGCGAGGTGCAGATGTGGATGGGGCTGCCGCAGCTCGCCATCCTGCCGTTCCTGCCCTTCGTCCTCCGCCGGTTCGACAGCCGGGCGGTGCTGGCGTTCGGCGTCAGCCTGTTCGCGGCAAGCTGCCTGATGAACGGCTACGGCATGACGGCCGACACAGGAATGGACCAGTTGAAGTGGTCGCAGCTCGTGCGGGCGCTGGGCCAGCCGTTCATCATCTCGCCCTTGGCGCAGATGGCGACCGTCGGCATCGGCCCGGCGCAGGCCGGGGCGGCGAGCGCGCTGTTCAACATGTTCCGCAACCTCGGCGGCAGCTTCGGCATCGCCATGCTGGCGACGGCGGCGGAGCACCGGGAGCATTGGCACTTCTCCGCCATTGCCGAGCGGGTGACGCAGAACTCGGTGCTGCTGGCGGAGCGGCTGGGGCAGATGGCGCAGGTGGTCGGCCCGGACCAGGCGCTGGCGCGGCTGGCGAACCAGGTGCGGCGGCAGGCGACGGTGATGGGTTACGCCGACTGCTTCCTGCTGATCGGCGCCGGGCTGCTGCTGAGCCTGGGAGGCGTCGTGTTCCTGTCCCGTGCCCAGTCTGGCGGCCCGGGCGGCGGGCATTAAGGAGGCGGCTGGGCGCGCCGTTGCCCTGCCTTCTGCCCTCCGTTAGCCTTTGCGGCCACGCTGGGAGGGTCGGATGATGGGGAACCGCCAGGGCATTGACGCCGTGCTGCGCCAGGCTGTGGACGCCGGGGAGGTCCCAGGCGTCGTGGCGCTGGCCGCGACGGACAAGGGCGTGTCCTACGAGGGCGCGTTCGGACTGCGAAGCCTCGCGGGAAGCGCGGCCATGACCCCCGACACGGTGTTCCGCATCGCCTCGATGGCCAAGGCGGCGACATCGGTTGCGGCGATGCAGCTTGTCGAGCAGGGCAAGCTCACGCTCGACGGCCCCTTGCCCGACATCGACCCGGCCCTGTCCGCGCCGCAGGTGCTGGAAGGCTTCGACCCGTCCGGCGCGCCGCGGCTGCGCCCGGCCCGGCGCCGGATCACGCTCCGGCACTTGCTGACCCACACCGCAGGCTTCAGCTACGAGATTTGGAATGCCGGAACGGTCCGCTACCTCAAGGCGACCGGAACGCCGTCGTTCAGCAGCGGCAAGGTCGCGTCCCT
>CAXTUO010000811.1:0-2361 GCA_964247175.1 uncultured Acetobacteraceae bacterium
ACGACTTCCTCGCCCAGGCGACGCCGGAGGACAAGCTGGCGCTGATCCGCAAGGAACAGGGGGGCGGCAAGCTGGTCGCGATGTGCGGCGACGGCACCAACGACGCGCCGGCGCTGGCCCAGGCCGACGTGGGCGTCGCCATGCAGACCGGCACCCAGGCCGCGCGGGAAGCCGGCAACATGGTCGATCTCGACAGCGATCCCACGAAGCTGATCGAGATCGTGGAGATCGGCAAGCAGCTGCTCATCACCCGCGGCTCGCTCACCACCTTCAGCATCGCCAACGACGTGTCGAAGTATTTCGCCATTCTGCCGGCGATCTTCGTCGCGACCTACCCGGAGCTGGGCGCGCTCAACGTGATGCGGCTGCATTCGCCGCAGAGCGCCATCCTGTCCGCGGTGATCTTCAACGCGCTCATCATCGTGGCGCTGGTGCCGCTGGCGCTGCGCGGCGTGAAGTTCCAGCCGATCGGCGCCGCCGCCCTGCTGCGCCGCAACCTGCTGGTCTATGGCCTGGGCGGCCTGGTCGCCCCGTTCGTCGGCATCAAGCTCATCGACGTGATTCTGACCCTTTTGGGATTTGCGTGACACCATGCAGCATCTTCGCCCCGCGATCGTCCTGGTCGCGCTGTTCACCGTGCTGACCGGCCTGGCCTTTCCCTTGGCCTTTGTCGGCATCGCCGGGGCCGCGTTCCCACGGCAGGCCGGCGGCTCGCTGGTCGAGCAGAACGGCACGGTGGTCGGCTCCACCCTGATCGGCCAAACCTTTACCCAGGACAAGTACTTCCAGGGCCGCCCGTCCGCGACCACCAACCCTGACCCGGCGGATTCAACCAAGACCGTGCCGGCGCCCTATAACGCCGGCAACTCCGGCGCCTCGAACGCCGGCCCCACGGCGAAGTCGCTGATCGACCGCGTGACGGAGGATGTCGGCAAGGCCGGCGCCAAGCCGGTGCCGGGCGACATGGTGACCACCTCGGCCTCCGGCCTCGACCCGCACATCTCGCCGGAAACCGCGGCCCGTCAGGTGGCCCGCGTCGCCGCCGCCCGGTCCATGCCGGAAGACCGGGTGCGGGACCTGGTGGCCGCCCATACCGAGGGCCGGCTGCTCGGCCTGATCGGCGAGCCGCGGGTCAACGTGCTGGCGCTGAACATGGCGCTGGACGCGCAAGCGGTGGATGCAAAGCCCGCCTCATAGCGTAATAAGAGGCATGGACGACGCCCGCCCCGACCCCGACGCGCTGGTTGCCGCCGCCGCCCGGGAAGGGCGGGCACGGCTCAAGGTGTTCCTGGGCGCGGCCCCCGGCGTCGGCAAGACCTATGAGATGCTGGCCGCCGCGCGCCGCCAGCGGGACAGCGGGACCGACGTGCTGGTCGGCGTCGTCGAGACGCACGGGCGCGCGGAAACCGCGGCGCAGGTCGGAGACCTGCCGATCCTGCCCTACCGGGACGTGCTGTACCGGGGGCAGCTCCTCAAGGAATTCGACGTGGACGCGGCGCTGGCCCGGCGGCCCGGCCTGTTGCTGGTGGACGAGCTCGCCCACACCAACGCGCCCGGCAGCCGCCACGCCAAGCGGTGGGAGGACGTGCAGGAGCTGCTGGACGCCGGCATCCCCGTTTGGGCCACGCTGAACGTCCAGCACCTGGAAAGCCTGAACGAGGCCGTCGCCCGCATCACCGGCGTGCGCGTGTCCGAAACCCTGCCGGACCACGTGCTGGAAGGGGCCAACGAGGTCGAGCTGATCGACATCCCGCCCGCCGAGTTGCAGGCCCGGCTGCGGGAAGGCCGCATCTACCGCCCGGACGTGGCGCGGCGGGCGCTGGACGGGTTCTTCAAGGGGGGCAACCTCGCGGCGCTGCGGGAGATCGCGCTGCGCCGGGTGGCGGCGCACGTCGATGAGGACGTGCGCGACTACATGCGCCGCAACGCCATCAGCGGCCCCTGGCCGGCGAGCGAGCGCGTGCTGGCGCTGGTCGGCGGCGATGCGGGCGCGGTCGCCGTGGTGCGCCAGGCCAAGCGCCTGGCCGACGCGCTGCACGCCCCCTGGATCGTCGTCCACATCGAGCGCAGCCGGCACCCGACCGACGCCAGCGCCGCCCTGTCGCTCGCCGCCCAGCTTGGCGCGGAAGTCGAGACGCGGGCCGGCCCGGACCTCGTGGCGGTCGTGCTGGAACTGGCCGAGCGCCGCAACGTGACGCAGCTGGTCATCGGCCGGGGCCGCCCGTCGCCGTGGCGGCGCGTGCTGGGGCGGACACTCTCGGCGCAGTTGCTGGTCCGCGCGCCGGAGTTCGCGCTGCACGTCGTGCCGTCCTCCGGCCCGGTCGCCCGGCGCCGCCTGCCGCGCGTGCCGGAGGGCTGGCT
>CAXTUO010000812.1:0-2359 GCA_964247175.1 uncultured Acetobacteraceae bacterium
CCGGCGTCCAACGCCGCCTGCGCCTGCAGCAGGTGGCTTTCGGGATGGCTGGCGTTCTGCTGCGCCAAGCCGTTCGCCGCCCGGAGGCGGTCCTGCTTGTCTTCCAGGTCCGCCATGTACTCCGTGGCCACGTCGGGGTGCGGCTGCGTCGCCCAGGACCGCCGCAGCACCTCATGGCCCTTGCTGTCCTTGCCAACGGCTCGCAGGCAGTTCGCGTACGCGATGGCGGCAGGCGCCAGCGACGGGTTGGCGGCCCAGGCCTGCTTGGCATAACGCAGCGCCGCCGCAGGGTCCCGCTCCGCGCCGGCAGCGGCCACCGCCAGCGGCGCGCGCAGGTTCGGGCCGGACAGCCGCAGCGCGTCGGCCCAATTGCCCGTGCGGAGCGCCAAAGTCCGGCGCTCCTCTTTCAGCCACCGTGCGCCCGGCTGTACCGCCTCGGCCTGGCGTGCCAACTCCTCGGCCCCGGCCCAGTCCTCCCGCGCCGTCGCCTGGCGCATCAGGCCGCGCAACCCCAGGAAGGCCGTATCCTTGCGCCCGGCAAGCTGCCGGAACGTGGCGGCGGCGGCGTCCTCCCGCCCGGCCTGGCGGTCCGCCTGGGCCGTCAGCAGCAGGGTCAGCGGCGTGTCGCCCAGCAGGCGCCGGCTGCGACCAGCCTCGCGTTGCGCGGCGTCGGGATCGTTGGCGGCCAGCGCCACAAGGGCGCGCGTCACCGCGTTGTTGCCGCGCACCCGGTTGCGGCGCTGCCGGCCGCGTCGGGCGGCGCGCGGCGCGCGCATGAGCGCCGCCAAGGCGCGGACCACGAAGTAGATCACCAGGAACAGCAGGGCGAGCAGCACCAAGGCGACCGGGCTTGAGGTCGAGAGCGTCGTGTCGCCAATGGTCGCCGACACCGTGCCGGGCAGCCCGGCCACCCACCAGGCCAGCGCAATGGCCGCCGCCGCGAGGACCGTCAGTCCAAGAACGGCGCGCATCAGCCGCGGGCCGCCATGGTGGCGAGCGCAGACCGGGCGTCAAGCAGCGCGCGGGCTTGGCCGACCCAATCGGCCATCGCCGCCGCCGCCGGGCCAGTCAGCCCGTCGAGAGTGGACACCGCGCCGGAAAGGTCCCCGGCTTCCAGCGCCTGGCGCGCGTGGGCCAGCACGCCGGCCACCGGGTCGCCCAGCACCACGCGGTCGCCCTGGCGCACCGACAATGACTGCTGCGCGCGGGTCCAAAGCCGAGACGCGAAGGGCTGGCCCTCCATGGCGCCGGGCTGGCTCGCGTTCTGCGCCGCTTCCGCGGCGGTGTTGAAGGACAAGCGCAGCCCGGCCTCGGTCGGCGGCGCGTTATAGGCGAAGCGGGCCAATGCGGGGGGAGCGCCAGGGATCTCGCCCAGCTTCTGCCCGGCCTCAAGCGCTGCGGCGGCAACCTGGATGCGCGAAATCCGCTGCGCCCGCTCCGAAACCCCGCCGAGCTGCCCGGCGATGGCGCTGTCCTGCTTCTCCACCGCGGCCACCCGGCCTTCAACCGTGCCGAGCCGGCCCGTCAGGTCTTGCAGGCTGGCGGCGTTCTGCTTCTGCATCGCGCCCACCTGGCCTTCAACCGTTCCGAGCCGGTCGGTCAGCCCCTGGAAGCTGGTGGCGTCCTGCTCCTGCATCGCGCCCACCTGGCCTGCAACCGTGCCGAGCCGGTCGGTCAGCCCCTGGAAGCCGGCGACATCCTGCACCTGCATCGCAGCCACTTGGTTCTCCACCGTGCCAAGCCGGTCCGCCAGCTGTTGGAAGCCGGCGGCATCCTGCTTCTCCGCCGCGGTCACTCGGCCCTCCACCGCGCCGAGCCGGTCGCCGAGGTCCTGAAGGGTGGACGCCTGCTTGGACAGCGCGGCATCCTGCTTGGAAACGTTGGCCTCAAGCTGTGCGGTGATCGGGCCGAAGTCCGGCTGCGGCACCGGGGCCGGGCGCTGCTCCACGGAAGACAGCCTCGGTTCCAACGCCGCGAGCTTGGGCTCCAGGGCAGAGATCCGGGCGTCCAGCGGTCCGATGCTCGCGGCCGGCGCCGGTCGCCCTTCCAGGTCGTTCAGCCGGCCGGTCAGCGCGGCCACCTGCTGCTGCAAGGCGTCGGCCCGCGCCGTCTCCTGTTCAATCCCGGCAGGCATGCTGGGATTGCGGTACAAATAAAACAACGCCCCGGCGAGCACCAGGAAACCGAGGAGGTACAGCGCCGGGAGGAAATCCCGGCGCGGTTGCGGCGGCGGTCCTTCGATCCGGACGCGCTCGGGCGGTCCCGGCGGCATGGAAGGAACGGGGTCGGGCGCGTCTGTTTCGTTCATAGCAGTGCCAATAATGAGTCCTGTGTCGGCTTAGCCGAGACGCGCACGCGA
>CAXTUO010000813.1:0-2348 GCA_964247175.1 uncultured Acetobacteraceae bacterium
CGGGGCCGCTTGTCCACCGCCTCGAACACCCGGTCGAGCGCCTCGATCGGCTCGTTCGCGTGCTCCTTGGCCTTCTTCAGGATCTCGCGGACCTCCTCGTTCCCGACAGCCTTCATGATCTTGTTGGAGGATTTCGCGAACGCCTTCTCGGCATAGTAGATGTCCTGCAAGAAATGCAGGAACAGATCGTTCATCGTCTTCATGATGTTGCTCCAAGGCCAGACTGGATCGCCGGGCTGCCGGGCCAACGCCAGCAAGACGGACAGGTTTGCGCCGCCGGCGGCCTTCGGTTGCAACGCCTGCGCGAGTGGGGAAACTTCAAACGTTTGCAAATGCCAATCCTTCGCCGGTCGGCCCCGTAGCTTCTTCCGTCCCATAAGGGCTGGGCGTGGCGTTGATCAGTTTCATGGCGAGGTTCACGGTAAAGCGGCGGCGGCGTGGTCGTCACCGTCCCGAGGCGCCGCGTCATCCAAAGCAGCGGTGCATCCGCCGCGAGTGTTCAACCACTTCGGAAAATCGTAACCCAAACTTAACGGCGTCTGCGGGATTGTTGGATACGGTCCCGGAAACGACGGGGCCATGAGTTGATGCTGTTACGGATGTGCGTTGCGGCCGCGTTTGCCGGCGGGGTTTTGCCAGCCGGCCCCGTCAAGGCCGCGGTGGTCAACCAATGGGTCCAGTTCACGCCCGACGACACGGTGCTGATCCGCGCGATCGGGGACAACCCGGGCAACCGCTGCCCGGCCGCCTCGGTGGACGGCAAATCGGTCAAGCTTGCACAACGCGGCCCCGTCACCACCGCGGCGGACGCGCCCCAAACCTGTTACCCTGTCCTGATGTGCGAGAGCGCGCCGATCCCGGCCTTCGGCCATGTCGCTGTGGACGTGGCGGGCGTCGCGCTGAAGATGCCGATGGCCCACCCGCGCCGCATCCTGGTGGTCGGCGACACCGGCTGCCGGGTCACGGCCAACGTGTCCGGCACGCAGAACTGCAACGACCCGCAGCAGTTCCCGCTGGAGTTCCTGTCAAACTACGCCGCCACCTTCAAGCCGGACCTGATCGTCCACGTCGGCGACTTCTTCTACCGCGAGCAGCCCTGCCCCACCGGCTTCGGCGGCTGCGCGGACAACCCGGCGTTTGACAACTGGGATTCGTGGAACGCCGACTGGTTCGGCCCGGCGCGGAACCTGATCGCCGCGGCCCCCTTGGCGCTGAGCCGCGGCAACCATGAAAGCTGCAACCGCGGCGCGCGGGGCTGGTTCCGGCTGCTCGACGCGCATCCCTACGACCAGAGCGCGGTGGACTGCACCGGACCCTACGTGCCGATGGCCGAGGCGCCGGGCGCCGCCGGGCCGCTGCCACCCTACGACTACACGCCGCCCAACGTCGTGCGGGCCGGCAAGGTCTCGCTGGTCATGTTCGACTCCAGCGCTTCGAACACCAGCGCCCCTGACCTCAAGACGGTCTCGACCGACGGCCGGACGCTGCCGGACATCTACAAGGAGCAGCTCGCCGCCGTGCTGGCGCCGCTTGCAAACCACAACGTCTTCTATGTCACGCACAAGTCCACCTACGACATCCGGCTGGCCAAGCTGAACGGCGACCTCGCCGGCGGCGATGCCACGCAGCAATCGGTGTTCGACAACCTGACCCCCGGCGCGGTGCCGGCGCAGGTCAAGCTGCTGATCTCGGGTCATGACCACCAGTTCCAGGTGGTCGATTTCCAGGGCGCCGACTATGCGCCGCAATTGGTGGTCGGCAACTCCGGCACGCTGCTCGACAACAACGACGGCAACCAGCCGCAGGCCTTCGTGCCGGACACTACCGGCAACAACGCCGGCGCGGCCTACGCCTTGCCCGGCGTCGCAGGGGCGCCGACGATCACGGTCCGCGCCACCGCCGACCGGTCCGAGTACGGTTTCACGGTGCTGGATGCCACGGAGGCCGGGTACGTCGCCCAGGCCCACAACCTGACATCCAACACGCTGTCCCGCTGCGTCATCACGCTCAGCCCGCGCTCGATGCGCTGCGCGCATTAGCGGCGCGAAGGGCCGCAAGCCGCGTTGAACGCGCTGCACCCGCCGCCGGCGCCGGGAGGGGCGGGGCGCAGGCCGGGGTGCTGGACCCCTGGCCGGACACGGCCGGCACGCTGCGCCTCTTTCGCCGGCTGAGCTGGAGCTACGGCGCCGTTCTGCTGCTCGGCGTTCTGGGCGCGACGCCGCTCTGGCCCGAGGCCCGCGCGAGCGGGCTGGCCGGTGTCGCGGCGGCCGCTGTCCTGCTGGCGCTTGCGGGGCTGCTGGCGACGTGGCCGATAGCGTGGGCGCGGTCGCGCGTCGGCCGGGCGATCC
>CAXTUO010000814.1:0-2348 GCA_964247175.1 uncultured Acetobacteraceae bacterium
CCCTTTGGCGGGCTGGTCAACGCCGTGCTGCGCCGGGTGTCCGAGGCCGGCCCGGCGGCGCTCGACGGGCTGGACGGCCCACGGCTCGATACGCCGCCTTGGCTTTGGGCAAGCTGGGGCGCCGATGCGCGGGCCGTCGCGGAGGCGCATGGGCACGAGGCGCCGCTCGACCTCTCGCTCCGCCCCGGCGCGGAGCCGCCGCCCGGTGGGACGCTGCTGCCGTCCGGGTCGGTGCGGCTGCCCCCGGGGACTCGGGTGCAGGACCTGCCGGGTTTCGACGTCGGCGCGTTCTGGGTGCAGGACGCCGCGGCCGCCCTGCCGGCCGCCCTGCTGCATGCGCAGCCCGGGGAGCGCGTGGCCGACCTTTGCGCCGCCCCCGGCGGCAAGACCGCGCAGTTGGCCGCGGCCGGCGCGCAGGTCACGGCGGTGGAGCGCGACGCCGACCGCCTGCGCCGCCTGCACGAGAACCTGGCCCGTTTGCAGCTCAACGTGGAGGTCGTGCAGGCCGACGCGACCAACTGGACGCCATCGGCCTTGTTTGACGCCGTGCTGCTGGACGCGCCGTGCAGCGCCACCGGCACCATTCGCCGCCATCCCGACGTGGCCCGGCTGAAACGCCCGCGCGACGTGGCGGAGTCGGCGGCCGGCCAGGACCGGCTGCTGGCAGCGGCGACGGCACTGCTGCGTCCCGGCGGACGCCTGATCTATGCCGTGTGCTCCTTGCAGCCGGAAGAGGGACCGGGGCGCGTGGCCGCCCTGCCAGGCCTCCGCCCCGACCCGTTCAGCGCGGCGGAGTTGGCGGGCGTACCCGCGGCGCTGACACCCCAGGGCACGCTCCGCACCCACCCGGGCCTGTGGGCCGACCGCGGCGGCCTGGACGGGTTCTTCGCAGCGCGCTTCGTCCGGGTCTGACGGCCCGGCCTGAACACCCGGTGTGATCGTTTGCATAATGGCTTGCGTCCGGCGTGTGCGGCTTTAGAACTTCCCCATGTCGCAACGTGATCTCCCGTGGCCGCCCTCTCGGGTCGTCATGGCGCCCAGCCTGCTGGCCGCCGACTTCTCCCGCCTGGGCGAAGAGGCCGCGGCGGTTGAGGCGGCGGGCGCCGACTGGCTGCACCTGGACGTGATGGACGGCCATTTCGTGCCGAACATCTCCTTCGGTCCCCCCGTGCTCAAGGCGCTGCGCCGGCAGGTCGGCATCCCGTTCGACGTCCACCTGATGATCAGCCCCGCCGACCCGTACGTTCCGGCGTTTGCGGAGGCCGGGGCGGACCACATCATCGTGCATGCGGAGGCCGGGCCGCATCTGCACCGCACGTTGCAGCTTGTGCGCTCGCTCGGCAAGCGCGCGGGCGTCGCGCTGAACCCGGGCACGCCGGCGTCGGCCGTCGCGCACGTGCTGGACGTGGCCGATCTGGTGCTGGTGATGACGGTCAACCCGGGCTTCGGCGGGCAGGCCTTCATCGAGGGGCAGCTCGCCAAGGTGGCGGAGGTGCGCGGCATGATCGCCGGGCGGCCCGTCGCGATCGAGGTGGATGGCGGCATCACCGCAGAAACCGCGCCGCAAGCGGTCGCGGCCGGCGCAGGGGTGCTGGTGGCGGGGACCGCCGTGTTCGCAACGAAGGACTATCGGATGGCGATGGACGGAATGCGGGGCGCGGCATGATCAATCCAGGCCGGTGGGCGCGGGATGCGCGCCGGGTCATGGCCGCGATGCCGGTGCTGCAAATGGGCCGGGTGCCGGACGCGCCGGCCCTGCCGGTGCGCGATCCTTGGCCGGGCGATCCCGCCCGCGGCGCCCGGCTCCTGCAAGATGAGATGGTGCTGTGCGGCGCGGTGCACCGGTTGGCGCCCGGCAGCTGGGCCAGCACGCAGGGTCCCGAGCCGCTGCGCGCCGCGGCGCACGGCTTCACTTGGCTGCGCGACCTGCACGCGCTCGGGACGGACGGCGCCCGCGCCCGCGCCCGCACCTTGGCCGCCGATTGGATGGCCACGCCGTCTTTGGAGCGTCTGGCCCGCCGCCCGGACGTGGCCGGCGCGCGGATCACCGCCTGGCTGAGCCACTACGACTTCTTCGCCGCCAGTGCCGATGATGCGTTCCGCGCGCGGCTGATGGGCCGACTCGTGGCGGATGCGCGCATGCTGGCGGCCTCGATGCCGGCGGAGGAGCTGGACGCCCGGGCGCTCACGGCGCTGAAGGGCCTGATCGCCGCGGCGGTGGCGCTGCCGGACCACGCCGCGTTCCTGACCCGCGCGCTGCGCTTGCTGCCGCAGGAGATCGCGCGCCAGGTCTTGCCGGACGGCTGCCACGTGGAGCGCAGCCCGGCCGCGCAGCTCGCGGCCTTGCA
>CAXTUO010000815.1:0-2339 GCA_964247175.1 uncultured Acetobacteraceae bacterium
GAAACCAAGGTTGGCAGCGACCCGCGCTTCACGGGCGCCGTCGATGCGTTCGCACGCTCGTTGGTGATGGCCAAGGATCGCCTCGATGCCCAGGTTGTGCATTGTCACACCTGGTATGCCGACATGGCTGGCGTTATCGCCTCTCAGCTCTGGGGCGTCCCCTATGTCTTGACCATTCACTCGCTGGAGCCTTTGCGCCCCTGGAAGGTTGAGCAGCTCGGCAACGCCTACCATCTCAGCGCCTGGATGGAGCGCACCGCCATCGAACAGGCCGATGCCCTTATTGCCGTTTCGCGCGAGACCAAGGCGGACGTGCTGCGGCTGTTCGACGTCAAGCCCGAGCGGGTCCACATCATCCACAACGGCATCGACCCGGAAGAATACCGCCCCGCGCCCGGCACCGACGTGCTCACGAAGTATGGCATCGACCCGGCCCGGCCCTTCCTGCTGTTCGTGGGGCGCATCACCCGGCAGAAGGGCATCATCCACCTCGTGAACGCCATTCCGCACATCGACCCGGCGCTGCAGGTCGTGCTGTGCGCCGGCGCGCCCGATACGCCGGAGATCGGCCGTGAGATGGAGGAGGGCGTGGCCAAGGTCGCTGCCCAGCGGCCAGGGGTCGTCTGGGTCCAGGAGATGATCTCCCGCCCGGAGGTCATCCAGCTCTACACCAATGCCGCGATGTTCTGCTGCCCCTCGGTTTACGAGCCATTCGGAATCATCAACCTTGAAGCGATGGCCTGCGAGACCGCCGTCGTCGCCTCCGCCGTGGGCGGCATCCCGGAGGTCGTGGTGCCGAACGAGACCGGGCTGCTGGTCGATCCCGGCCTGAAGCCCGGCACGTTTGAACCGGCCGACCCGGCCGCGTTCTCGCTGGGCCTGGCCGACGCGATCAACCAACTGGCGCACGATCCAGACCTGTGCGCGCGCTTCGGCAAGGCCGGGCGCGAACGAGCCATCGCGCATTTCAGCTGGAACGCCATCGCGCAGACCACATTGGCCCTTTACCGCTCGCTGGTGGAGCAGCGCGCCGGGATCAGGTAATGGTTCCGGACAGGTCAGGCACGCTGTGCACAACCGCAGCGCCTTGCAGGGCAGCCAGCCCGCCGGGGTGGCCCGGCACGAGCGACAGGACGCGAAGCGGCGTCACGCTTGCGGCTTGTTGGCCAGTTGCAGCTTGTCGATCATCGGCTGCGTGATGAGGCAGACGCCCCGCCCGGTGCGGCGGAAGCGGGCGGCGTCGTGCTCGGCGTCCTCCCCGACCACCAGGCCTTCCGGGATCTGCACGCCGCGGTCGATGACGACGTTGCGCAGCCGCGCCGACCGGCCCACCGTGGCGTAGGGCAGGATCACCGCCGCCTCGATGGTCGCCCGGGAATGGGTGTGCACGCCGGTGAACAAGAGGGAACGGTTGATGGCGCTGCCGGACACGATGCAGCCGCCGGACACGAGGGAACTGATCGCCTGGCCGCGCCGGCCGGGCTCGTTATGCACGAACTTGGCCGGCGGCGTGATCTCGGCATAGGTCCAGATCGGCCAGTCCCGGTCATACAGGTCGAGGCCGGGCACGAAGTCCGTGAGGTCGATGTTGGCCTCCCAATAGGCATCGACGGTGCCGACATCGCGCCAATACGCCTCCGCCTCCGCGGAAGAGCGCACGCAGGAAGCGGCGAAGCGGTGGGCCACCGCCTTGCCGTGCTTCACGAGGTAGGGGATGACGTCGCGGCCGAAGTCGTGGCCGCTTTCGGGATCGGCGGCGTCGCGGCGGAGCTGGTCCATGAGGAAGCGGGTGTCGAACACGTAGATGCCCATGCTGGCCAGAGCCTGATCCGGGCTGCCGGGAATGCCGGGCGGGTCGGCAGGCTTTTCCAGGAAGGAGGTGATGCGGTCCTCGGCATCGACCCCCATCACGCCGAAGCCTGTCGCCTCCATCCGCGGCACCTCGATGCAGCCCACCGTCACGTCGGCGTTCTGCTCGACGTGCTGCTGCAGCATCGGCTCGTAGTCCATCTTGTAGATGTGGTCGCCGGCGAGCAGGACGATGAAGCGCGGCTCGTAGCTCTCGATGATGTCGATGTTCTGATACACGGCGTCGGCGGTGCCGGAGTACCAGCCGGTTTCCGAAACGCGCTGGCTGGCGGGCAGGATGTCGAAGCTCTCGTTGCGCTCCGGACGGAAGAAATCCCAGCCGCGCTGCAGATGGCGGATCAGGCTGTGCGCCTTGTACTGCGTGGCGACGCCGATGCGTCGGATGCCGGAGTTCAACGCGTTGGACAGCGCGAAATCGATGATCCGGCTTTTGCCGCCGAAGTACACCGCGGGCTTGGCGCGGATGTCGG
>CAXTUO010000816.1:0-2338 GCA_964247175.1 uncultured Acetobacteraceae bacterium
GGTTGGGGCGCCCCGCCGGTGCCGGCCGTGCTGGCGCTCGACGCCGCCGTGACGGACGCGCTGATCGGGCACCCGTCGCTGCGCGCGGGCGGCCAACCCGTCCGGGACGCGGCGCCCGCGCTGCTGAGCGTGCTGGCGTCCGGCCTGCTTGAGGAACGGCTGCCGCAGGCCGAGAAGGGAACGGCGGACATGCTTCTCGCATGGGACCGCCCGGGCGTCGGCTGGCGCCTGCGCAGGTGTTTCGCCACCGGGCGGATGCTGCGGTGCGGACGCCGCGTCAGCGGCCGGCGGACCCGGTCGCCGCCGCTCGCCATCGACCGCGACTGGCGGCTGGCGGGCAACAACGGCCTGCGCACGGTGGCCGCGGTCAGCCTGGTCAACGCGTTCTGGTATGCGTCCGAATGGTCGTCCGGCGGGGCCGCCGTCACCTTTGCCGGCCTGGTTTCGGTGCTGCTGGCCACGCGCGACAACCCGGCGCGCGACGCGCTCAACTTCCTGAAGGGGGCGGCCTTGGCCGACCTCATCGGCACGGTGGCCCATTATGCCGTCCTGACCTCGACGGGAGACTTCCTGCTGCTCGCCGCCGTGGTGCTGCCGATCAGCATGCTTGCCGCGGCCGGGCGGGCCGACACGCGGGCGGTGAGCGCCGGCGGGTTCGGCATCACCGTGTTCAGCGCGCTCGATCCCTTGAACACCATGGACTACGACCTGGCGTCAGCCCTCAACGGCGTGCTGGCGAACCTGCTGGGCGTCGCCACGGCCGTGCTCGCCTTCGCCGCGCTGCCGCCGCCCGCCAGCCCCGAAACCCGGCGCCTCCGGGCCAGGCGGCGGATCGGCCGGGCCGTCCGCGCCGCCGCCCGGCATCCGGCGATCCTGCTGCCCCGCCCCGGCCGTTGGTGCGCCCCCATGTTCGAGCGGGCCGCCCTGCTCGCGCCCGAGGGCACGGGCGCCGTCGCGCAAGCGCATACGCTTATGCTGGCCGGCCTGCTCCTGCTGGTGCTGCGCCGGCAGGACGACGCGCTGGGCCGCCAAGCCGGCCGTGCGGTCATGGACGGTGGGCCGGGCCTTTCCAAAGGGCTCGCAGGACTGCAGTCCGGCAGCCAGGGCTTGGCACGGCGCCGCCTCGCCGCTTTGGCCGCATTGCTCGAACCCGGCGTGCCGCCCGGCTTTCCCGGCCTTTGCCCGGCGGCGGCATGACCGCGTTGCAGGAACTGGACGTCCTGGGCATCTTCGTCCCGCCCGCGCTGGTCTGCCTGCTGGCCGCCATGGTCCTGTCCGCCCTGCTGCGCCGGGTGTTCGATTACTTTGACCTCGACCGATATGTCTGGAACCGTGCCTTGTTCGACGTGTGCGTCCTGATCTGCATCACCGATCTGCTCGTCCTGTCGCTCCGTTCAGCGGCCCGGTAGATGGCAGGAAGCTGGCAGCCGCCGGCGGCGTTCAACGTCGTTGCCACCCTGGCGGTGCTGGCCGCCGCCGTGGCCCTCACCTGGCTGGCGTGGAACTACTACGAGTACTCGCCCTGGACCCGGGACGGGCGCGTGCGCGTTTACACGGTGCAGGTGGCGCCGGAAGTGTCCGGCACGGTGGTGGACCTTTCGGTGAAGGACAACCAGTTCGTGCACAAGGGCGACGTGCTGTTCCGCATCGACCCGCGGACCTATCAGAACACGGTGAAGCAGGCGGAAGGCAAGCTGGCGCAAGCCAGGGCGCAGGCGAGCTACCTCGCCGACGAGGCGAAGCGGCGCCGGGCCTTGTCCGACCTGGCCGTGTCCCGCGAGCAGCAGGAGAACGCCACGGGGGTCGCCCAGGCGGCCAATGACGCCAGCCTGCAAGCGGTCGGGGAGCTGGCGCAGGCCGCGCTGGACCTGGAGCGCACGGAAGTCCGCTCGCCCGTCAACGGCTGGGTGACCAACCTGCTGCTGCAAAGCGGCGGCTTCGCCACGACCGGCACCACGGCGATGACGCTGGTCAATGCGGACAGCTTCTGGATCGAGGGCTACTTCGAGGAAACGCAGCTCCGCCGTATCAAGGTGGGCGATCCCGTGGAGGCGGCCTTGCTGGCCTACCCCGGCGTGGTCGTCACGGGCCATGTTTCCGGCCTGGGCCGCGGCATCGACGTGTCCAACGCCGCGCCGGGCGTGCAGGGACTGCCGAGCGTCAACCCCGTGTTCACCTGGGTGCGCCTGGCGCAACGGGTCCCGGTCCGGGTCGAACTGGACGACGTGCCCTGCCCGGTCGTGCTGTCATCCGGGTTGACGGCCACCGTCACCGTGGCGGATGGGCGGGCAGGCACCCGGGCGCAAGGGCGCCGGGTCGGCAGCGAAGCCGGGCAGGG
>CAXTUO010000817.1:0-2335 GCA_964247175.1 uncultured Acetobacteraceae bacterium
TCGGCGCCTCGCGAGGTTGCGGCAAGACTGCCGTCGGCGAACGCAGAAATCAGTAGAAGGACCCCTGTGTCGCTCAACCATGCCGACATAAGTCAAGGCAGTGACGGCGCCCACTGTCGCGTTGCAGTTATTGATCCAGCCAGTGAGTCCTCGACTTTGCCCATATCACGGGATCGAGAGGTGTTGAGGGGCCAGGCCCGAATCCAGAATGCCGGCTCGGCGGCGACGAATGCGAGTGCGTCGTCGAGCGGCAGGACAGCGCCGAATGGCCCGGCCGGTCCCCAGGCGTCGCGACGCCACCATAGCACCTCAATGAGCTCACCGGACGGAAGTGGCTTCAGGCGAGCGACGGGCGCGCCGGTGCGAGCGGACATGAGGGTGTAGCCGCCCCTCACGCGACGCGTCTGCACGCCGCCACGCGGCCACGGATAGGCTGCAATCCGCTCCAGCACGGGATCGCTGACCGGCATTGCATCCTCCTGTGCTGTCACCTGTTTGGGCCTGCGACGTCAGAATAGCCCAGCAGGTCTGCCATGGTCCGTCCCGATCTTCGGTTGCCGCCCAGCTTCCTGGCCTGGCTCGCGCCTTTTCTGGCCGCCTTTTCCCAGCGCAGCCGGCCCACGGCGGCAGCGCTGGCCGTCGGTGCGCTGCTGGCGGTCGGGCCGCGCACCGTCACCAACTGCCTGCGCGTGCTGGGCTTGGCCGAGCACCCGAGCTTCACCGCCTTCCACCGCGTGCTCAACCGCAACGCCTGGTCCGGCTCGGCACTCGCCCGCACCCTGCTGCACAAGGTCGTCGCGGCCTTTGTCCCGTCAGGCCCGATCATCATCGGCCTCGACCATGCCCTCGAACGCCGGCGCGGGCCGCGCATCGGACCGGCAAGCCGTTTCTACGACGCCCTGCGCACCAGAGAGGAGAAGGACCCGACCAGCCGCGGCCTGCGCTGGCTCAGTGCCATGGTGCTGGTGGAGGTGCCGTTCGCCGGCCGCATCTGGGCGCTGCCGGTGCTGACCGCGCCCACGCCTGGCAAGGCTTGGTCCGAGCGGCACGGCCGGCGCCATCGCACCGTGACCGAGTGGGCCCGCCTGCTGCTGCTGACCTTGCGGCGCTGGCTGCCGGGCCGGCCCATTGTCGCCGTCATGGATGGCGAGTTCGCCGCCCTCGATCTGCTGCACGCGCTGCGCCCGTCCATGGCGGTCATCACGCGGATGCGCAAGGACGCACGCCTGTTCGACCCACCTCTGGGCCACGACGGCAAGCCAGGCCGTGCACCCCGCAAGGGCAAGCGCCAGCCACTGTTGTCCGAGCGCATCGCCGACCCGGCCACGCGCTGGCTGCGGCCGTGCAGTCCAGCCGGACGTCGTGGCGCAGCAACGGCTGGATCGAATACACCTCCGGCACCGCGCTGTGGCACCACGGAGGCAAGCCGATCGTGCCGATCCTATGGGTTCTGGTCCGCTACCCCGACGGGCGGCGTGAGCCGGAAACTCTCTTATGCACGGACCTCTCCGCCTCGCCGCGCGACGTGCTGGACTGCTTCAGTCGCCGCTGGACGGTTGAGACCACCTACGAAGAAGCCCGCGCCCACCTCGGCATGGAAACACAGCGCCAGTGGTCCGATCCCGCGATCTTCCGCACCACGCCGGCGCTGCTCGGGCTCTACAGCGTCGTCACCCTCTACGTGCACCAGAATGCCGAGCGCCTGGCGCTCTCGCCACGCCGGGCCGCATGGTATCCGAAGCCAGCTCCGACCTTTGCCGACGCGATCGCGCGATTGCGCCAGCACCTCTGGTTCGAGCGTATCGTCACATCGGCCGAAAACGCCGACATGACGGAACCGATCAGCCCCGCCATCCAGCGCATCGTCGAGGCCGCCTGCTACGCGCCGTGACGGACGGCCGCGACCAGCTCAGACCGGTGGGAATGGGCAAAGTCGAGGGAAGCTGGGTAGGTGACACCAGCGCCGAAGCTGACCAGACCGGTCGCTCGAACTGCTCCGCCGACGGGGCCGGGATTGTGCAGGTCAAGGTCTGGCTGCTCGGGATCGGCCCGATGGTGTGGCGGCGCATGCTGGTGCCGCGCAACCAGCTTGTCCAGCAGCACCTGAATAATAAGGTGAACAGGTTCACAGGAACGGCTCTCCGGCGTGGTCGTCGAACAGCCGGGCGTCGCGCACGTAGCCCGACAGCACCTGCAGCGACCTGTGGCGACTGACCTGCTGAATTTTCCACACGTCGGCGCCGGCGCGGGCGGCGGCGGTCACGAAGCCCGCGCGCAAGGAGTGCCCGGCGTAGCGCGTGGGGTCGAACCCGGCGGCCGCGGCGCGTGCCTGCAC
>CAXTUO010000818.1:0-2332 GCA_964247175.1 uncultured Acetobacteraceae bacterium
CTGATGCCCATCCTGCTCGACCACGGGCTGACCGGCCTGATCGAGCCGCTCGGCTTCGAGGAAAGCTCGCTGCGCTTGAAGCGGACCGCGCTGGACGCGACCGACGCCGTGGATGGCGGCCGGGCCTTTGCCGTGCTGCACGACACCTTCCACCACCACCTGGCGGGGGAGGCCGAGATGTTTCCGGAGCGGACGGGGCTGGTCCACATCTCCGGGGTGGAGGAGCCGGGCTTGGCCCGCGCCGCCATGCGCGACGGGCACCGCGTCCTGGTGGGCCGGGGCGACCGCCTCGGCAACTTGGAGCAGATCCGCGCCCTCCGCCGCGGCGGCTACGCCGGCCCGCTTTCCTTTGAGCCGTTCGCCCGGAGCGTCCAGGACATGGGCGACGTGGCGCCGGCGCTGTGGGAAAGCATGGCCTTTATCCGCGCCGGGATGTCGGAACAGGCAGCGGAGCAGGCCCGCGCGCCGGCCGCGTGAGGAAGGAGCAAGCCATGTCAGCATACGCCGCCGCCGGTCCCGGCGCCCCAGCCGCAAACTCAGCCGCAAACGCCGGAGGCGTTTCGGCGACTTCGCGTTTCGGCGACGCCGCGCCGGGGGAATACCTGCTGGAAGCCATCGGCGTGTCCAAGCAGTTCCCGGGCGTCAAGGCGTTGGAGGACGTCACCCTGCGCCTGCGCCCCGGCTCGGTGCACGCGCTGATGGGGGAGAACGGCGCGGGCAAATCCACGCTGATGAAGATCCTGGCCGGGGTGATCCAGCCGACCACCGGGGAAATCCGGGCCGGCGGCCAGCCCCGCCGCTTTTCCGGGCCGCGCGACGCCCAGGATTGCGGCATCGCCATGATCCACCAGGAGCTGAACCTGGTGCCGCACATGACGGTGGCGGAGAACATCTGGGTGGGCCGGGAGCCGCGCCGCTTCGGCTTCGTGGACCACGCGGCGCTGCGCCGGCGCACCGCGGCGCTGCTGAAGCAGCTCGGCCTCCTGCTCGATCCGGACGAGCAGGTGGGCAACCTGGCCGTCGCCAACCAGCAGATGGTGGAGATCGCCAAGGCGGTGTCCTACGACTCCCAGGTCCTCATCATGGACGAGCCGACCTCCTCCCTCACCCAGCACGAGGCGGACCACCTGTTCCGCATCATCCGCCGGCTGCGGGATGGGGGAAAGGCGATCGTCTATATCTCGCACAAGATGGGCGAGATCTTCGCCATATCGGACGAGATCTCGGTGTTCCGCGACGGGCGGCACGTCGCGACCGACGCGGCGTCCGCCTTCGACCAGAACCGGCTGATCGCGCTCATGGTCGGGCGCGAGCTGACGCAGCTGTTCCCGAAGGGCGAGGCGAAGATCGGGGAAACCGTGCTGTCCGCGCGCGGCCTTTCGCTTGAGGGCGTGTTCCGGGACGTGAGCTTCGACCTGCGGCGCGGCGAAATCCTGGGCCTGGCCGGGCTGGTCGGCGCCGGGCGGACCAACGTGGCTGAGACCTTGTTCGGCGTGACTCCTGCGACCGCGGGCGAGCTGCTGATCGACAACAAGCCGGCCCGCATCACCCACCCGGCGCAGGCGCTGCGCCACGGCATGGCGCTGCTCACCGAGGACCGCAAGCTGAACGGCCTG
Organism: uncultured Acetobacteraceae bacterium; assembly: GCA_964247175.1. GTDB lineage: Bacteria > Pseudomonadota > Alphaproteobacteria > Acetobacterales > Acetobacteraceae > CAHJXG01. The sequence continues at coordinate 1,617 of CAXTUO010000818.1, forward strand.
TTCCTCATGCTGTCCGTGCTGGAGAACATGCAGATCGCCTCCGTGCGGGACCATTCGGGCCAGGGCTTCGTGCGGCAGTCCAAGCTGAGCGCCAGCTGCGCCGAGATGGTCCGCGCGCTCCGGGTCAAGACGCCGAGCCTGGACGAGACGGTGGAGAACCTTTCGGGCGGCAACCAGCAAAAGGTGCTGATCGCGCGCTGGCTGATGACCAAGCCGCGCATCCTGATCCTGGACGAGCCGACGCGCGGCGTGGACGTGGGCGCCAAGGCGGAAATCCACCGGCTGATGTCCGAGCTGGCCGAGCAGGGCCTGGCGATCATCATGATCTCGTCCGAGCTGCCGGAGGTCCTCGGCATGAGCGACCGGATCATGGTGATGCACGAGGGCCGCGCGAGCGGCTTCCTCGACCGCGCGGAGGCCACGCAGGAAAAGATCATGCAGCTCGCCGCCCGCTGAGGCAGGAAAGCCGAGGGCAGGGGAGCCGGGGAGGAAACGATGAAGAACACAGCAACGGTTGCCGATGTCGGCTTGCCCGCCAAGGAAGCGCCGCGCCGGCGCAAATGGCCCGTGGAGGTCAGCATCGTGCTCGTGCTGATCGGTATGGCGCTGATCTTCGAGTTGCTGGGCTGGTCGCTCCGCGGCCAGAGTTTCCTAGGCAACCCCGGGCGCCTGCTCATCATCATCCTGCAGGTGTCCACGGTCGGCCTGCTCGCGGT
>CAXTUO010000819.1:0-2324 GCA_964247175.1 uncultured Acetobacteraceae bacterium
GAAGTCCTCGTCCTCGAACAACGCGCTGAACTCGTCGCGCAGCCGCGTGACCACCCCTCCCACAATCTTGCAAAAAGCTGTTCTGGCTAGGGCTGGCCGGATCGGGTGTGGGGAGTGTGCCGTCGATGCGGAACACGACATTGATGTCGTCCTGGTCGACCTCGACCCGCTTGACCAAGGTGCGGATCAGGTCGCGCTGCATGAGCCAGTCGACCTCGCACATGCGGTCGCGGACCCGTTTGGCGAAGTCCTCAAGCCGCCCGATGACAAGCGACAGCGTCGATTGCAGCGCCGCGTCGTCCCGCATGGCCTTGACCTGCCCCTCCCACCCCGCGATGCGCTGCCGGAAGCCGGCGATGCGCGGCTCGAACTCCGCACGCTCGATCAGTCCCTCAGCATAGCTATCGATCAGCCGGCCCATGCCCCGGCGCAGCTTGGCAAGTTGCGTCTCGGCCGCGGCAAGGTCGGGGCCATCTGTTCCCCGCCGCCGTGCCTGGTCGAGGCGGCGTTCATACTCCGTGGCGATCCGGGCCGGGTCGTGCAGCAGCCGCTCAACCTCGCGCCAGACCGCCTCGTCCAGGCGGTCGGTGCGGATCTGGGCATTCGAGCACACACGCTGGCCGCCGAAGCGATAAGCGTCGCTGCCGCAGCACCGGTAGTAGGCGTAGTCACGCCGGCGCCCTTTTGCGGCACGCAGGCTGACCGCCTTGCCGTAGTAGGCATAACCGCACAAGCGGCAGACGAGCAGGCCTTGCAGGAGATAGCGTGCACCTCGGGCGCTTTGCCGGCTTCGGCGGCGGTTCTCGGCAAGCTGCTCGCGCACGGTGTCGAACAGCGCCGGATCGACCAGCCTCGGCACGGGCACGGTGATCCGATCCTCCGCAGGCGTGTCATACAGCCCGTAGGCGCGACGGGGCTGCTCGCTGCCGCCGCGCACCGGCCGCGGCCGGGCGGGTCTCGGTCCCACGCGCGTTTTGCCGAAGGCGGCCTCGCCCTTGTAGGCGGGGTTCCTGAGCATGGCCCACACGGTTGATCGATCCCAGGCCGGCTTGCCGCTGCTGGTTGGACAGCCCTGCTCGCGCAGGCGCCGGCACACCTCGCCGATGCTGGCGCGGTCGCGGCCGACCCACTCGAAAACTTGCCGGACCACGCGCGCCTGCTCCTCGACGGTCTCGTAACGCGCGGCCCCGCCGCCCTCGTGCTTGCCCAAGTAGCGGTAGCCATAGGGAGCGCCGCCGAGCACGTTGACTGACCCTCGCCGGGCCGCGTGCCGCTTGCCGCGGCGACTGCGCTCCAGGATCTTCGCACGCTCGTATTCCGCCACCATGCCCTGCACCTGCAGCAACAGGTCGTCCTCGGGTGACACGCCGATCTGGCGGTTAAGGAAGACGATCTCGACGCCGGCGCGGCGGAGTTCATCAACGAGCAGCACCTGATAGGCGTAGCGGCGCGCCAGGCGATCGGGCGAGTGAACGTAAACGCGGTCAAGGGCGCCAAAGGCAGCGAGGTCGCGCAAGCGCTCCAGCGCCGGGCGGACAAGGGTGGCGCCGCTGTAGCCGTCATCGGCGAAGCGGTGATCAGGCAGGACGATCAATCCGTCCGCCAAAACCCTCGCCTCCAACGCCGCGAGCTGACTGGCAATGGTGCTGTCGCCCGATGGCTGCTCGGACGACACGCGGGCGTAAAGGGCAGTGCGCAAATTCTCTCCCATGTCATCGCCTTCTGATCATTGGCGCCGCGCACGCGACATCGGCCAACTCGTCACCTGACGAGTTGCAGTCAGATCGGTCATCGGCTCCGCACTTGACATCGGTCTCTTGCTTGTTGCTCTCAGCGCGGGACGAGCGAGTTTGCCGCTCGAGAACCGGCACCAGCCTCTCGAACGCTGCAGCGACATGCTCCCTGCTGAGCCGGCTCGCCTCATGGCTCACCCGCACCGTCAGGCCTGGCCTCTTTCCGCTGCGCCGGATCATCGGCGCCTCCACATCCCGACCGGCTTGTGCCGGAACGTGGGCAGATTACCACTGGGGCGCCCAGAAATCCCGCGCCGTATCCCGGCCGAAGCTGCCCGCGAGCAAGCCTTACAGACAGGTCAAAAGGTAGTTTTGCAAGATTGTGGGAGGGGTGAGCGGGCCACCTTGCGGCGCCCCTGCCTCCGTTGCTGACCACGCGCCCAGTTCCACGACGCCGGCCTTGAGCCAGCGCCGGATGGTGGTGGTGAACACCGGCAGCCTCGCCAGCAACGGGTCGTGCCCGATGTTGTCGAAGCAGCCGGAAATGTCCGCGTCGAGCATCCAGGCACTCGCGCCGGCCGGGGCCAGCGT
>CAXTUO010000820.1:0-2323 GCA_964247175.1 uncultured Acetobacteraceae bacterium
TGGCGCTGGTCGGCCCGTCCGGGGCGGGCAAGAGCACGGCGCTGGCGCTGATCCCGCGGCTGCAGGACGTGGCGGCGGGGCGCATCACCATCGACGGGGCGGACGTGCGGGACGTGACGCTGGCGAGCCTGCGGGACTCGATCGCCTATGTCGGGCAGGACACGCTGCTGTTCGACGACACGGTGGCCGCGAACATCCGCATGGGCCGCCCGTCCGCGACGGATGCGGAGATGGAAGCCGCCGCCTACGCCGCCGCCGCCGGGTTCGTGGACGAGCTTCCGCAGAGGTTCGCCACCCGCGTCGGCTTCGGCGGCGGGCGACTGTCCGGCGGGCAGCGCCAGCGGATCGCCCTGGCCCGCGCCCTGCTGCGCAACCCGCGCATCCTGCTGCTGGACGAGGCGACCAGCGCGCTTGACGCCGAAAGCGAGGTCGCGGTGCAGGAGGCGCTGGCCCGGCTGCGCGCCGGGCGCACCACCATCGTGGTCGCGCACCGCTTGTCCACCGTGCGGGACGCCGACCTGGTGGTGGCGATGGCGGACGGCGCCGTGGTGGAGCAGGGGTCCCACGCCGAGCTTCTGGCGCGCGACGGGCTGTATGCCCGGCTGGTCAGCGCCCAGGCGTTGGCCGCCTGAAGAACGGGCGGCTTACCTTTGCAATCTGTCTTGGAAGCGGCATGAGCAGACTTGCTAAGTGACCATCCTGAAAACATTGGAGGTGCTGATAATGGCCACTCTGCTGCCCGTCGGCATCACGGCCAAGGCGGAGGCCCCCCCGCCCGCCGCGGTTCCGCTAGACAGGCTCGATGATGTCCAGTGGAAGGCGCGGCATGAGGCTAAGCTTCTGGAAGCCCGGTCGAGGCCGGTCGATCTGGTGCTGCTCGGCGACTCGATAACGGCCAATTATGAATTGACCGGTCCCGATCCGTTGCGCGACTACGGTGGCGTTTGGCAACGCTATTACGCTGGCCGGCATGCGCTCAACCTCGGATTCAGCGGCGATGGAACATGCCACTTGCTGTGGCGCATCATGCACGGCGAGGTCGAAAGGATCGACCCGAAGGTTGCGGTAACCCTGATCGGCACCAACAACATCGGCTGGCTGTCTGGGACGGCGGCTGATACCGTGGCTGGCATTGATGCGGTCGTGTCCGAGCTGCATCAGAGATTGCCGGCCACCAAGATCCTGCTGGTGGGCGTGTTGCCGAGCGACCGCGGCGCGCAAGTACGGCAGGCGACGGCCGAGATCAATTCCGCTCTGGCTGCCCGCTACGGCCAGGGCGAGGTGCCCTACGTGGTTTACCGAGACATCTCACCGGCATTCCTGAAAGACGGAGCGGTGGATGTTTCTCTTTTCAGCGACCCGCAGCAAGTTCCGCCGGAGCCGGCCCTGCATCCCTCGCCGGAGGGACAGGAACGGATGGCTGCTGCTCTTGAAGCAACGCTCAGCAAACTTCTAGAGGACGACCGGCATTGACCGTGAATACTGGGATGGAGGACCCATGCCGGCGAGGACGTATGGTCGAGCGGTGTCAGCCGCCTCTTGCGATACGGCCCCCTACGATCTGCTTGTTCTTCGAAGAAGATTGCGCGCAGGTTGCTCAATGGCAAGGTATGTAGCGGCAGAGCAAACCAACAGGACAAGCGTTGTGGTCGCCGCCGCAGCGATCTTAGCGTAGGGTAACGACATGGTTGGAGCGAGGAAACCCGTCAGGGTATGCATGGGTGGAATGAAGTAAATATGGATAAGGTAGAAAGAATAGGAGAGAAGTCCGACTCCATAAACGAGAGGGCTGCCGAACACTGCTCCTAATCTGCCATTGTTTCTCGATAAGCAGAGAACAAGCGCTCCGAAAGGAATATATAGTAGCAAATCCGGAGATGAGCGTTCCAGCATGAGAAGCCAGAGACCGATAGCAGCCAGGCCAAAAAGGTCTGAGTACAGCAGAAAACGCCGGTTGCTTGCGGACACACGGTATAAACACATCCCCAAAGTGAAGCCGCCCAGGCAACGCATGAGCGCCGGCGGGCCATCCCAAATGTCAAACGCCCCTGCATGGTATCGCCCGTCCTTGCTGCCGAGCCATTGAGCTGCCACGAGCGCAACGATGATTCCCAGCGAAACCAGGAAGACGGTGATGCTTCGTCGGCTCCCAAGCACATATCTGGCCAGCCATGGAAAGAGGATGTAGGCGCCAATTTCAGCACTGACGGACCAAGCCTGCCCGACAATCCCATCTCCAAAGCCCCAGGCCTGGATGAGCGATGCATTGATGAGGAGATCCAGCCAGGGACGCGACATTTGCAGGCTCACCCACCATCCCGGG
>CAXTUO010000821.1:0-2322 GCA_964247175.1 uncultured Acetobacteraceae bacterium
ATGATCTACCTGCAAGCCAAGCGGTACGGCAATGAAAATGCTGTTGGTGCACCTGATATTCAGGGCTTCGCGGGCGCGTTGCTGGCAAAAGGCGCCACCAAAGGTGTTTTTGTCACCACAGGGCGGTTCACGCCACAGGCGCGGCAAGCAGGGGAAGCCTATAAGGCGCATCGAATTGTTTTGATTGACGGTGCCGAACTCGCCCGCCTCATGATAGAACATGAGGTCGGCGTGCGTACTGTGCAGACGATCCGCGTCCAACGACTGGCTCTTGAAGCTTACGACGACGGGGAGGTTGATTGATGGCAGCGGACCGCCCTCAACCTGCAACCCGCTCAGCATAGTGACAAGCCACCATCCGCCCATCCACCTCCCGTAATCCCGGCCGCTCCACCCCGCACCGCTCCGTCGCATACCCGCACCGACTGGCAAACGCACACCCCGGCACCGCCTCCACCGGCGAAGGCGGCTCCCCCCGAACTGCCACCGCCGCCACCCGCCGCGCCGGGTCAACAAACGGCGTGGACGCCAACAGCAGCCGCGTGTAAGGGTGCCGCGGCCGGTTCAGCACCGCGTCCGCGTCCCCCTGCTCCGCCGGTCGCCCGGCGTACATCACCAGCACGTCCTGCGCCATGTGCCGCACCACGGAGATGTCGTGGCTGATGAACAGAAAGGCGATGCCCAACTCGTCCTGCAAATCCCGCATCAGGTTCAGCACCTGCGCCTGCACCGACACGTCCAGCGCCGACACCGGCTCGTCCGCCGTCACCGCCGCCGGGCGCAGCATCAGGGCGCGGGCGATGGCGACGCGCTGGCGCTGGCCGCCGGAGAACTGGTGCGGGTAGCGGTCGAACGCCTCCGGGCGCAGGCCCACGCGGTCGAGCATCTCCCGGGCCGCGGCGACGCGCTCGCGCCGGGTGCCCCGGCGGTTGATGGTCAGCGGCTCCATTAGCGCCTCGCCGACCGTGCGGCGCGGGTTGAGCGAGGCGTAGGGGTTCTGGAACACCATCTGATTTTGCAGTTGCAGGGTGCGCCGGGCCGGTCCCTCGGCGGGCTGGCCGGTGACCAGCACCCGGCCCGCGGTCGGCGGCTCCATCAGCGCCGCCATGCGGGCCAGGGTGGACTTGCCGCAGCCGGACTCGCCCACCACCGCCAGCGTGCGCCCGGCCGCGAGCCGGAACGACACCCCGTCCACCGCGCGCAGCACCTTGCGACCCACCTGGTAGTGCTTCACGACATCGACCGCTTCCAGCACCGTCACGCCGCAAGTCCCTCGGGGCGCCCAGTCGGTTGTCCCGCGTCGTCCAGCGGGTAGTGGCAGCGCACGCGGGCGCCGAACACGGTGCGCAACGCGGGACGCTCCGCGTCGCAATGCGGCGTGCGGAAGCGGCAGCGCGGCGCGAACAGGCAGCCGGACGGGCGGTCGTCGGCGCCGGGCACGACGCCGGGGATGGTGGGCAGGCGCGGCTTGCCCTCGGCGCGCTCCGGCAGGGCGTCCAGCAGGGCGGCGGTGTAGGGGTGGCGCGGGTGGGCGAACAAGGGGGCGGCGGGCTGCTCCTCCATCACCTGGCCGGCATACATCACCTGGACGCGCTGCGCCGTCTCGGCCACCACGCCCATGTCGTGGGTGATGAGCACGAGGCCCATGCCGCGCTCCCGCTGCAACCCCACCAGCAGGTCCAGCACGCCCTTCTGCACCGTCACGTCGAGCGCCGTGGTCGGCTCGTCGGCGATCAGCAGCGCCGGGTTGCAGGCGATGGCCATGGCGATCATGGCGCGCTGGTTCAGCCCGCCGGAGAGCTGGTGCGGGAAGGCGCGCATCCGCTGCTCCGGCGCGGGCACGCCCACCTGGCCCAGCAGCGACACCACCCGGCCGCGGATCTCGGCACGCGGCGCCGCGTGGTGGGCGCGCATCGCCTCGCCGATCTGCCAGCCGATGGGGTAGCAGGGGTTGAGCGAGGTCGTGGGTTCCTGGAACACCATCGCCATGTCCCGCCCGATCAGGCGGCGCCGGGCGCGCGGGGCGGCGTGCAGCACGTCCGCGCCGCGGAACGCCACCCGGTCCGCCGCCACCCGCCCGGTGCGCGGCAGCAGGCCCATGACGGCGAGCATGGACACGCTCTTGCCCGAGCCGGATTCGCCCACGACGCACAGCACCTCGCCGGCGGCCACGGTCAGGTCCACGCCCTCCACCGCGCGGAACGGGCCGAACTCGACCGTGAGGTTGCGGACCTCCAGCAGCGCGGTCATCGCCGCAGCTTCGGGTCAAGCGCGTCGCGCAAGCCGTCGCCCAGCAGGTTGAACGCCATCACCGTGACCAGG
>CAXTUO010000822.1:0-2320 GCA_964247175.1 uncultured Acetobacteraceae bacterium
ATGCAGGATGCGCTCATCGCGGCGGGCGTGCCGGCCGGGTCGCTGCGCACCGACGCCGCCGCTTTGGGTCGCGGCGGCGAGGCGCATCTGCTACAGTGACCGGACTCCAGCAGTGATGACCCGCCCCGGATGACACAAGAGTTATGACGCAAGAATTCCATCGAATCCGCCGGATGCCGCCCTACGTGTTCGCCGAGGTGAACCAGGCGAAGGCCTCCGCCCGCGCCCACGGCGAGGACATCATCGACCTCGGCATGGGCAACCCCGACACCGGCACGCCCCCGCACATCGTCGCCAAGCTGGTGGAGGCCGTGCAGGACCCGCGCACCCATCGTTACAGCGCGAGCAAGGGCATCCCCGGGCTGCGCCGGGCGCTGGCCGGCTACTACGCCCGCCGGTTCGGCGTGACGCTCGACCCGGAAACGGAGGTGGTCGCGACGCTCGGCTCCAAAGAGGGCCTGGCCAACCTTGCCGCCGCGATCACCAGTCCCGGCGACACCATCCTGGTGCCCAACCCGTCCTACCCGATCCACCAGTTCGGCTTCATCATCGCCGGCGCCAGCGTGCGCAGCATTCCGGCTGCCCCCGACAGCAACATGCTGGAGGCCCTGGACCGCGCCGTGCGCCACAGCGTGCCGAAGCCCACGGCGCTGATCGTCAACTTCCCCAGCAATCCCACGGCCTACTGCGCCGACCTCGCCTTTTACCGTGAGGTCGTGGCGCTGTGCCGCAAGCACGACATCTTCATCCTGTCGGACCTCGCCTACGCCGAGATCTACTTCGGCGACACGCCGCCGCCCTCCCTGCTGCAGGTGCCGGGCGCCAAGGAGATCGCGGTTGAGTTCACCAGCCTGTCCAAGACCTACTCCATGCCGGGCTGGCGCATGGGGTTCGCCGCCGGCAACGCGCGGTTGATCGCGGCGCTGGCGCGGATGAAGTCCTACCTGGACTACGGCGCCTTCACCCCCATCCAGGTCGCGGCCACCGCGGCGCTGAACGGTCCGCAGGAGTGCGTGGCGGAGATGCGCGCGCTGTATCGCGAGCGGCGGGACGTGCTGGTGCGCGGACTGAGCCAGGCCGGGTGGGAGATGCCGAGTCCCGAAGGCTCGATGTTCGCCTGGGCGCCCATCCCGCCCCGTTACGCGCATCTCGGCAGCGTCGAGTTCAGCAAGCTGCTGCTGGCCCGCGCCAAGGTCGCGGTGGCGCCCGGCATCGGCTTCGGCGAGCACGGCGACACCCACGTGCGGATCGCATTGGTCGAGAATACCCAACGTCTCCGCCAGGCGGTGCGCAACGTCCGTGGCTTCCTGGGAAGCGACAGCAACCGCGCAGAGAGCGTCGGCGCGGAGGCGGCGGCGGTATGACCCGTCCGCTGTCGATCGGCGTCGCCGGGCTGGGCACGGTCGGCACGGGCGTCTTGCGCCTGCTGCGGGACAATGCGGAACTGGTCGCGGCGCGGGCCGGGCGGCCCATCGCCGTCACCGCCGTTTCCGCCCGCGACCGCACGCGGGAGCGCGAGGTGGCGACCTCCGGCCTGCGCTGGTACGACGACCCCGTGGCCCTTGCCTTCGATCCGGCGCTCGACGTGGTGGTGGAGTTGATCGGCGGCGCGGAGGGGCCGGCGCGCGACCTGGTGCAGGCGGCGCTGGCTGCGGGCAAGCCCGTGGTGACTGCAAACAAGGCGCTGCTGGCGGTGCACGGCGCGGTGTTGGCGCAACAGGCGGGGGAGGCCGGCGCGACGCTCGCGTTCGAGGCGGCAGTGGCCGGCGGCATTCCGGCGATCAAGGCGTTGCGCGAGGGCCTGGCCGCCAACCGCATCAGCCGTATCGTCGGCATCCTGAACGGCACCTGCAACTACATCCTTTCCGCCATGCGGGAGCGCGGTCGGGAGTTCGCCGACGTGTTGGCAGAGGCGCAGCGCCTGGGTTACGCCGAAAGCGACCCGAGCTTCGACGTGGACGGCATCGACGCCGCGCATAAGCTGGCGATCCTGGCGGCGCTGGCGTTCAACCGCCCGGTCGATTTCGCGGCGGTGCACATCGAGGGCATCCGCGCCGTGTCCGCCCTCGACATCGCCTTTGCCACCGAGCTTGGCTACCGCATCAAGCTGCTGGGCATCGCCCGCCGGACGGAGGCGGGGATCGAGAGCCGGGTGCATCCCTGCATGGTGCCGCAGGCCGCGCCGATTGCGCGGGTCGATGGCGTGCTCAACGCGGTGGTGGCGGAAGGTGATTTCGTCGGGCGCGTGATGCTGGAAGGCCGGGGCGCCGGCGCCGGGCCGACCGCGAGCGCCGTGGTGGCCGACCTGATCGATCTCGGC
>CAXTUO010000823.1:0-2319 GCA_964247175.1 uncultured Acetobacteraceae bacterium
CAAACGCAAGCGTTTCACCGGCTTCGCAAAGATGGCGACCCCCTTTTGAGGATGTTGGACCATCGTACCGGATGGCGCGACGGCAGCTTCGGCGCTGCAAGCCGGCGAGATCGACTGGTGGGAGCAGGCGCTGCCTGACCTAGTGCCGCTGTTGAAGAGGTCCGCCCGCATCCGTTTGCAGCAGCAGGACCCCTACGGCTTCGTGGCCCTCGCCCGGTTCAACAGCCTGCAGCCGCCCTTCAACAACCCCGGCTTCGCCAGGCCGTGCTGTCCGCGGTCAACCAGGACGAGTACATGCAGTCCATCGTCGGGACGGACCCCGGCAGCTACCGCACCTGCCACGCCCTGTTTCCCTGCGGCATGGCAGACGTGAAGGAGGCTGGCACGGGCGCACCGAGTCTGGAAAGGCGCGTGCCGCGGTGAAGGCCGCAGGCTACGCCGGTGAAAAGACGGTGGTGATCAACCCGGCCGACTACCCGATCATCGACCCGCACGGGCAGGTCACGGCCGAGCTGCTCCGCTCGCTCGGCTTCAACATAAACCTGCAGGAAATGGACTGGGGCACCGTGCTGCAGCGCCGGCTGTCGAAGGAACCGGCCGACCGCGGCGGCTGGAGCGTTTACCACACCAACTGGCCCAGCGTTTCCATCGCCAATCCGGCGATGAACGCCACCATACGCGGCGACGACAGCTACCCTGGCTGGTACACGGACGCACCGACCGAGCAACTGACGGCGGAATGGCTGACGGAAATGGAGCCGGCCAAACAGCAGGCGCCGTTTGAGTCCATCCAGGGTCGCGCACTGGACCAAGTGCCGTGCCTGCCGCTCGGCCAGTTCTTCGTCACCACCGCGTTCCGCGACAACGTGCAGGGCGTGCGGAACGGGTCCGTCTGCTATTTCTGGGATGTCCGGAAAGCCTGACTTGGACCAGTCCAGCAGCGGTTCCAGGCAGGAATTCGACGTTGTCATCCTGGGTGGCGGCTCGGCCGGCTGCGTGTTGGCGGCGCGGCTGACCGAGGATGCCGGCACCCGCGTGCTGCTGGTCGAGGCAGGACCCGACGTGCAGCCCGGCGCGGTCCCGGCCGCGATCAGCTCGCCCTAGCCCGGCCGGGCTTACTTAAACCCGGGGTGGACCTGGCCCGCGCTGCGGGCCAGCATGGGGGCCAGTCGCCTGACCCCAGACGGGGTTGGGGCCACAACACATGCCGGCATGCCGGCAGCCTCGGCGTTGCTGCGGAACGTGGCACCCTCGCCGGCTTCGTGCAACCGGGTTCCGCCTTCCGGGCAACACCAGATCCTGGCCGGCTTGGGCACCGCGGGCCGTGCCGCGTCCTGCGGCGCGGTTACGACGCCCCGCGCCGTTCAAGCGCGTCGAAGAAGCGCGCCACCTCGTCCCGCGCGCCGCCCAGTTGCAGGTAGCCCTTGCTGAAGGCCGCAATGGCGCGCAGGCCCTCCGCGTCGAGCACATCCAGCATCCTGTTCTCCATCGCGATCAGGCCGCGCGCGCGGAACTCCTTGAGGATCTTGTTCACGTGCACGGGCGTGAGCCCCAGCGTGTCGCCCAGCTCCACCTGCGTCAGCGGCAGCCGGAAGCGCCCGCCATCGGCCAAGCCCACCGCCGCGTGCCGCCACAGCAGCTCGCACAGGAGGTAGGCGATGCGCCCGCGGGCGTCGCGCCGGCCGAGCGAGACGATGCGCTCGCGCAGCATGGCCTCCTCCTGCATGGCACTCCACCACAGCGCGGCGGAAATGCGCGGACGGCGGGCAAAGATGTCCATCAGGCTGTCGCGCGAGACCGGCGCGACCCGGACCGGCGTCAGCGTGCCGATCGAGTGGTCCATCGCCGTCAGCAGGAACACGTGGTAGTCGCACAGGTCGCCGGGGATGAGGAAAGTCATGATCTGGCGCCCGCCGTCGGGCAGCAGCCGGTAGCGCACCGCCACGCCTTCGGTGACGACGAACACGGAGCGCGGCGCCATGCCCTCCGTCACGATGTCGGCGTGCGTGGGGAAGCGCTCTTCGCGTTCGGTCAGCCGGTCGAGCACCGTCCGGTCCGACGCGGACAAGGGCGCGAAGTGCGACAGCTTGCGCGCGAGGGGATTGGCGCTGCCGCACAACGGGCGTTCCGCCCCGGCCAGACCTCCAGGCTCGCTCGTCATCATGACTGCCTCCAAAGCCGCAGGGTGGCCAAGGCTGCCTCGTCCGGCCGGTCCGGACCGGGTCGGGGCGGCATACGATATCTTGTGTCACTTTGTCGGGGCGTCACTTTAATGAGATGCGTCAGCTTTCGTAAAGCGGCACGGAAACTTGTCATGCG
>CAXTUO010000824.1:0-2314 GCA_964247175.1 uncultured Acetobacteraceae bacterium
CGGCTTGCCGGAGGACCGGATCGCCCCGGAAGTCGCGCTGCTGGCCAGCCGCTCCGACGTGCGGGAAGAGCTGGACCGCCTCGGGAGCCATATCGAGGCTGCGCGCAGCCTGCTGCGGGAAGCGGTGGGCATCGGGCGCAAGTTCGACTTCCTCGTGCAGGAGTTCGTGCGGGAGGTGAACACGCTGTGCAGCAAGTCCGCCTCGGTCCCGCTGACCGCCACCGGGCTGCGGCTCAAGGCGGTGATCGAGCAGATGCGCGAGCAGGTGCAGAACGTTGAGTAGCGGGGCGACGGAGCCTCCGCCACGGCGCGGCGTGTGCCTGGTCGTCGCCGCGCCTTCCGGCGCGGGCAAGAGCACCATCACCCGCGCCCTGCTGGCGGCCGAGCCGGAAGCGTCCCTGTCCATCAGCGTCACCACCCGCCCGCCGCGCCCTGGCGAGCAGGACGGCGTCCATTACCATTTCCGAGACCAGGCGGGCTTCGACGCCATGGTGGCGGAAGGCGCCATGCTGGAATGGGCCACCGTGTTCGGCCGCAGCTACGGCACGCCCCGGGCGCCGGTGGAGCGGGCGCTGGCCGCCGGACGGGATGTCGTGTTCGACATCGATTGGCAGGGCTTCCGGCAACTGCGCGCGGCGCTACCCGGCGATGTCGTGGGCGCCTTCGTACTGCCTCCGTCATACACGGCCCTGGAAGCGCGCCTGCGCGGCCGGGGCGGCGACCCGCCGGAGGAGATCGCCCGCCGCATGGCCGCCGCCCGCAGCGAGATCGCGCATTGGGCGGAGTTCGACCACGTGCTGGTCAACCGGGACCTGGATGCGGCGGTGGCGGATGTCCGAAGCATCCTGCGCTGCGCCCGCTGCGCCATCGCCCGCCAGCCCAGCTTGCCCGGCTTCGTCGCCGGGCTGATGGCGCCCGCCTGACCTGGTTCTGGCGCTGGCAGCGCCGGCTTTGACGCTGGCGCCAAGGGTTGCTTAGGGTTGCCCGAGGAGAAACGGGCGGGTGACCTACAGCTTCCATTTCGGCGACATCTGGGCGGCGCGCGAGCAGCTGTTCTGGGGCACGCTGCTGACGCTTGAGCTTTCCGCGGGGTCCATGGTGCTGAGCCTGCTCGTCGCGGTGTTCGGGGCGCTGGCCCGCACCGGGGGGCCGCGCTGGCTGCGCTGGCTGGTCGCGGCCTATGTCGAGTTCGTCCGCAACACGCCGTTCCTGGTCCAGGTGTTCGTCATCTACTTCGGCCTGCCCGCGGTCGGCATCCGGCTGGACAGCGTCGTCTGCGCCGTCATCGCCATGGTGCTGAACGGCAGCGCCTACACCATCGAGATCGTGCGCGCCGGCATCGAGAGCATCGGCCATGGCCAGAGCGAGGCCGCCCGGGCGCTCGGCCTGCATCGGCTGCAGGCGTTCCGGCTTGTCGTGCTACCCCAGGCGCTGCGGGCCGTGCTGCCGCCGCTCGGCAGCCAGTTCATCCTGCTGATGCTGAATTCCTCCATCGTTTCGGTGATTTCGGCGGACGAGCTGACGGCGGCGGCGCAGGACATCCAGTCCCGCACCTTCCGCAGCTTCGAGGCCTACATCGTCGCGACCGGCATCTACTTCTGCCTGTCGATGCTGTTCAGCGGGGTCTTCGCCGCAGTCGGGCGCGCAGCTTTCGCCCGGCCGGCCACCCGCTGATGCGCGCCCTTACGGGGAACGACCTGCTGTTCCTGCCCTACGCCGCGCGCTGGACGGTGGCGCTGTCGGCGGCTGCGTTCGCCGGCGGGGGGCTGATCGGGCTGGTGGTCGCGCTCATGCGGGTGTCGCGGCGCCGGTCGCTGCGCTGGTGCGCGGTCGCCTACATCCGGGTGTTCCAGGGCACGCCGCTGCTGCTGCAGCTTTTCCTGGTGTTTTTCGGCGGCGACCTGCTGGGCATCGGCTTGGGCGCCTACGCCTCGGCCATCCTGGGCCTGAGCCTCAACGCCGGGGCGTTCCTGGGGGAAATCTGGCGCGGCGCCATCGAGGCCGTGCCGGCCGGGCAAATTGAGGCCGCCCGGGCGCTCGGCTTGCGCTATGGCGCCCGCATGCTGCGGGTCGTGGCGCCCCAGGCCTTGCGGGTGGCGACGGCGCCGACCGTGGGCTTCCTGGTGAACCTGGTCAAAAGCACGTCGCTCGCGGCGGTGATCGGTTTCGTGGAGCTGACGCGGGCCGGACAGCTCCTCAACAACGCGACGTTCCGGCCGTTTGCCATCTTCGGCACGGTGGCGCTGATCTACTTCCTGCTGTGCTGGCCGCTGACGCTGGCCAGCCGGCGGCTTGAAGTCCGGCTCGCCCGCGC
>CAXTUO010000825.1:0-2308 GCA_964247175.1 uncultured Acetobacteraceae bacterium
ACGTCCTTCAGCACATGCAGGTCGCCGTAATGCGTGTTCACGCCGCGGAACTGCAACAGCGGCGCCGGGTCAGGCGACACGGTCGGCCTCCATCACCGCGGCCCGGGCGGCGCGGCCCAGGTAGGCGGTCAGCACCTGCTCGTTCCGCCGCACCTCCTCCGGACGGCCCTCGGCAATCTTGACCCCGTGGTCCAGCACCACCACCGTGTCGGCCAGCGCCGTCACCACGTCGAGCTTGTGCTCGATGATGAGGATGGTCAGCCCCATCGCGTGCAGCGACTTGATCTGCTCGGCCAGTTCCAGCGTTTCCGCCGGGTTCATCCCCGCGGTCGGCTCGTCCAGCAGCAGGATGTGCGGGCGGGACGCGAGCGCGCGGGCGATCTCCACCCGGCGGCGGTTGGCGTAGGACAGCCCGCTCACCACCTGCCCCACCCGCGGCGCCAGCCGGTTGCCGAACATCGCGATCAGGTCCAGCACGGAGGCCTGCGCCGCCCGCTCCTCCGCCCGGTTGCCGGGCGTATGCAGCACGGAGGCCACGGCCCCGCTGCGCAGCCGCGCGTGCCGCCCGACCATGACGTTCTCCAGCACCGTCAGGTTCGGGAACAGCCGGATGTTCTGGAACGTCCGCGCCACCCCGCGCGCCAGCACCTGATGGGGTGCCAAGCCCAGCAACTCCTGCCCGCGGAACGTGATCGACCCGGAGTACGCCGGCACCAGCCCGGTGATCACGTTGAACAGCGTCGATTTGCCGGACCCGTTCGGCCCGATCACCGCCACCACGCCGCCCGCGGGCACGCTGATGTCGATGCCGTCCAGCGCGACCAAACCCCCGAACCGCACCGACACGCCGCGGATGTCCAACGCGCCCTCCCCCGGCTCCCAGCGCGGGATGCGGTCGAGGTTCAGGAAGCCGCCGCGCGTCACCTCCGCATGCTGCGCGGCGAAGGTGAGCGGCGGCGTCTTGCGCGTCGCGGGGATCAGCCCGTTGCGCCGATACAGCATCATGCCGATCAGGATCAGGCCAAAGAACAACTGCGTCCATTGCACCAAGTCGATGCGGGCGAGCGCCGGGCTGCCTACGGCTTCCCCCAGGTCGTGCAGCCATCCCGTGAGCTGCGGCAACAGCCAGGTCTGCATGAGCTGCAGCAGCACGGCGCCGACCACCACGCCCCACACGCTGCCCATGCCGCCCAGCACCACCATGACCAGCAGCATGGAGGACACGTTGAAGTTGAACATCTCCGGCGTCGCGGTTTGCAGCTTAGCGACGAAGAACACGCCGGTCATGCCGGCGAACGCCGCGCCGATGGCGAAGGCCAGCAGCTTGAACCGCACCGGGTTCACGCCCATCGCGCCCGCCGCCGTCTCGTCCTCGCGGATCGCCATCCAGGCCCGCCCGACCCGGCTGTCGCGCAGCCGGGTGGACAGGAAGATCAGCAGCGCCACCAGGCCCAGGCCCACGTAGTAGTACGGCGTCGAGTCCACGCCGAAGCTTTGGCCCAGCAGGCTCGGCGCCTGGATGCCGTTCAGCCCGGCGGCGCCGTTGGTGATGCCGTCCATGTTGCGCGCCACGATGGGCACGATCTCGCCGAAGCCGAGCGTCACGATGGCCAGGTAGTCGCCGCGCAGCCGCAAGGTGGGGGCGCCGAAGCACACGCCGAACGCCGCGCTGACCAGCGCCGCCGTCGGCAGCGCGAGCCAGAACGACAGGGTGAAGTGCACCAGGTCCGGGCCGCCCTGGTTCATCTTCTCGACCAGGCCGAGAAAGGCCAACGGCGCCCAGGCATCGCTCCAAAGCGGCATCACCTGGAAGCTGCTCAAGATGCCGTAATAATAGGCACCAATGGCGAAGAACGCGGCGTAGCCGAGGTCCAGCAGCCCGGCAAACCCCACCACCACGTTCAGCCCGAGCGCCAGGGTCGCGTACGACATCGCGTTGGCGATGCTGTCGATGGTGGCATCGTCGTCATACAGCAGCGGGAACACCAGCAGCGCCAGCCCGAGCACCACCAGCCCCAACCCCCGCCGCCGCTCCGGCGTCAAGGCGGCCAGCGCGCGGGACACGTAGGCGAGTGCGGACGACCCCATGCGCAAGCCTTTCAGGATTTGTTCGGAGCCAGGCGGCCCATCAGCCCGGCCGGACGCACGACCAGCACCAGCACCAGCAGGCCGAAGATGATCACGTCGGCCCAGGCGGTGCCGACGGTCTGTCCGCTCACCGCCTCGATCAGCCCGATCACCACGCCGCCCAGCATGGCGCCGGGCACGTTGCCGATGCCGCCCAGCACCGCGGCGGTGAAGGCGCGCA
>CAXTUO010000826.1:0-2306 GCA_964247175.1 uncultured Acetobacteraceae bacterium
GGTGCCGCCGTCCTCGCAGATGGCGTAATCCAGGATGCGGACCTGGCCGGACTCCGTGTCCACGCTGACGGTGCAGGCATGGGCGGCGTAGCTGAAGGTGCCGCTGTCGCGCAGCGCCTTATAGCCCGCGGTCAGCTCCAGCCCGCCGGGATCGGCATTGTCCGGCAGGTCCTGCGGACGACGGTACCAGGTGCGCGCGACCTCCTGGATGGACACGCTGCCGCCGGGGCCATGCACTTCCCCGTTCGCGACCGTGACAGCCGCGGGATCGACTTGCAGCAGGTGCGCGCCGATCCGGGCGATGCGCTCCGCCAGCGCCGTGCAAGCGGCGGCCACGGCGCCGCCCGCCACCACCATGCAGCGCGAACCCCAGGTGCCGGTCGAGTACGGCGTCAACGCGGTGTCGCCGTGCACCACGCGCATCCGGGCGACGGGGATGCCCAAGACCTCATGCGCGACCTGCGCCAGCGTGGTTTCCAGCCCCTGCCCGTGCGACTGCACGCCCACTCGCAGCTCCAGTCCGCCGTCGGGGGTGACGCGCGCCGCCGCCTGCTCCCAGCCCGGCACCATCGGGATGCCCCACCCGGCATAGACGGACGTGCCGTGCGCCCCCTGCTCGCAGAAGATCGCCAGGCCCACGCCGGTCCGCACGGGTCCGGTTTCCGCCGCTTGGCCGGCGCGCACCGCGGGCAGGCGGATGGCGGCGGCGGCGCGGCGCAGCGCCTCCGGGTAGTCGCCGCTGTCGAAGTGCTTGGCGGTGATGTTGTTGAACGGCATGGCCTCCGGCGGCACCAGGTTGCGCAGCCGCACGGCGTCCGGCTCCAGCCCGGCCTCCGCGGCGATGGCGTCCATCAGCGTTTCCATGGCGTACGCGACGCCCGACCGCGCGACGCCGCGATACGGCAGGATCGGCGGCTTGTTGGTCGCCACCGACCAGGTGACACAGCGGAACGCCCCGAAGTCGTAGGGTCCGGGCAGGATGCTGGCGATCTGCGCCGCTTCCAGGCAGGCGGAGAACGGGTAGATCGAGTATGCGCCGGCGTCCACCGTCGCCTCGCAATCCAGCGCCAGCAGCCGCCCGGTGCGGTCGGCGTAGGCGGTCAGCTCGTAATGGTGCTCCCGGCAGTTGGCATTGCCGGTCAGGCTTTCACGCCGGTCCTCGATCCAGCGGACGGGGTGGCCGAGGCGCCGGGCCAGGAAGCCGGCGACCACCTCCTCCGGCAGCAGGATGCCCTTGTAGCCGAAGCCGCCGCCCACGTCGGGCGCCACGACGCGCACGGCTTCCTCATTGAGGCCGAGGCACCCGGCCAGGCCGGTGCGGACGATGTGCGGCATCTGGGTGCTGCTGTGCAGCACGAGCTGGCCCATGCGCCGGTCCCAATGCGCCACCAGGCCGCGGCCCTCGATGGGCGCCATGTGCTGGCGGGCGGTGCGCAGCGTGCGGCGGACGGTGATGGGCGCGCCGTCGCGCGCTTCGGCCGGGCCAAGGTCCACCCGGGTTTCCAGGAACACGTTGTCGCCCCAATGCGGGTGCAGCAGCGGCGCGCCCGGGTCGCGCCCGGCCAGCATGTCGGACACTGCGGGCAGTTCTTCCAGGTCCAGCACGACCTGCTCGGCCAGGTCCTCCGCCGCGGCGCGGGTGGGTGCGACGCAGACCGCCACGGCCTCCCCCACATGGCGCACCCGGTCCGTCGCCAGCGCGTGCTGCGCCGAGGGCTTGAAGCCCGGCAGGGCCGAGTTGGCGACGATCGGCCCCACGCCGTCCAAGTCGGCCGCGGTGAACACCTGGTCCTCCACCCCGGCCGGCTTCTTGACGCCGCGGACCCGCGCATGGGCCAGCGGGCTGCGCACGAAGGCGAGATTCTGCATGCCCGGCAGGCGTAGGTCGGCGACGAACTCGCCTTGGCCGCGCAGGTGGCGGTCGTCCTCCACCCGGGGGATGGAGGCGCCTACGCCCTCCGTGGTGGTGTCTGCCGCTGGGTGGGGGTGATCCATGCTTTAGTTTATAAGCATACTGACGATCTTGCCCGCAAGCGGGGTTTGCGGGGGGATGTCTCGATTGAAAGTTCCGTGGCTGGTGCGAAACGGCGCGGCTGGTTGGCCTTGTAGGGCATCGGTCCCCCGCAGACCAAGGGAGCGGCCTTACGCTTGCTTCTCCGGCGGCCAAAGCTGGCAAACCGCAATCCATGCACCAAGGCTACCCGACCACCATGCGGCCCGTCGTGCCGTTGCATGATCTGGTGGAGCAGCGCTAGTGCGAACGAGCGCGAACACACCGGGGCAAAGGGGAGGATGTCTTTGAAGCT
>CAXTUO010000827.1:0-2306 GCA_964247175.1 uncultured Acetobacteraceae bacterium
CCTCGTCGGGCGCCGTCGCCTTCACGGTGGTCAGCCTGCTGCCGGTCGAGCTAATCCTGCAGGTCGGCAGCGGCGCCGGGTATGCGATGATCTTCGCGCTGCTGATCGCGGCCATCATCTGGAACCTGGGCACCTGGTCGCTCGGGCTGCCGGCGAGCTCCTCCCACACGCTGATCGGCTCGATCATCGGGGTGGGCCTCGCCAACCAGCTGCTCAGCGCCAACACGAGCGTGTCGGGCGTTGACTGGTCCCAGGTGTGGGGCGTGTTCAAGGCGCTGCTCGTCAGCCCCATCGTCGGCTTCACCTGCGCGGCGTTGCTGCTGCTGCTGATGAAGGCGGTGGTGAAGTCGAGGCAGCTTTACGAGGCGCCGGACGGCAACAGCAAGCCGCCCGTGTGGATACGCGGGCTGCTGATCCTGACCTGCACCGGCGTGTCGTTCGCCCATGGCTCGAACGACGGGCAGAAGGGCATGGGCCTGATCATGCTGATCCTGATCGGCGTGGCGCCCACGGCCTACGCGCTGAACCGGGCGCTCCCGGACAGCAGCACGCCCGCTTTCATGCGGGCGACCGAGCGGGTGGAGGGCGTGTTCACCGCCCGTGCGCAGAACCAGGCCGTCCCGGCCGCCCAGGCGCGCGACCGGGTGACGCGGGCGGTGCAGGAAAAGAGCTTCGACAAGCCGGACGTGTACGCCGCGATGTCCAGCCTGGCGCACGACATGGGCGCGCAGGTGCAGGGCTATGGCGCGATCAAGCGCGTGCCGGCGGAGCAGGTGCAGAACGTCCGCAACGACATGTTCCTGGCCTCCGAAGCCGTGCGCCAGATGGAAAAGCAGGGCGTGGCGTTCGAGCCCGAGGAGAACGCGGCGCTGAAGGAGTGGAGGGGCCAGCTTGACGCCGGCACCAAGTTCATCCCGCTTTGGGTGAAGGTGGGCGTCGCGGTGGCGCTGGGTCTGGGCACGATGATCGGCTGGAAGCGGATCGTGGTCACGGTGGGCGAGCGGATCGGCAAGACGCACCTGACCTATGGGCAGGGCGCCGCGGCGGAGCTGGTCGCCATGGCGACCATCGGTGCGGCCGACATGTACGGTTTGCCGGTTTCGACGACGCATGTGCTGTCGAGCGGCGTCGCGGGCAGCATGGCAGCCAACGGCTCGGGCCTGCAATGGAGCACGGTGCGCAGCATCGCGATGGCCTGGGTGCTGACCCTGCCGGCGGCCGCATTGCTGGCGGGCGGGCTGTACTTCCTGTTCCGCCAGATCACGTAGCAACGGGTTCAGGCCGGCGGCAGGCGGGGGATCTCCCTCCCCGCCTGCCGCCCTGGCTCAGTGCCCGCGCAGGATCTGGCTCAGGAACAGCTTGAGGCGGTCGGTCTGCGGGTTCTCGAACACCTCGCCCGGCGGCCCGGCCTCGACGATCTCGCCGCGGTCCATGAACACCACGCGGTCGGCGACCTGGCGGGCGAAGCCCATCTCGTGCGTCACGCACACCATGGTCATGCCGTCATGGGCAAGGCCGATCATGGTGTCGAGCACCTCCTTGATCATCTCGGGGTCAAGCGCGCTGGTCGGCTCGTCGAACAGCATGATCTTCGGCTTCATGCACAGGGCGCGGGCGATGGCGACGCGCTGCTGCTGGCCGCCGGAAAGCTGGCCCGGATACTTCTTGGCCTGTTCCGGGATCTTCACCCGGGTCAGGTAGCTCATCGCCAGCTCCTCCGCTTCCGCCTTCGGCATCTTGCGCACCCAAATGGGCGCCAGCGTGCAGTTCTCCAGGATCGTCAGGTGCGGGAACAGGTTGAACGACTGGAACACCATGCCGACCTCGCGGCGGATGGTGTCGAGCGCGCGGGTGTCGTCGGTCAGCTCCGTGCCGTCCACGAGGATGCGGCCTTCCTGGTGGGACTCCAGGCGGTTGATGCAGCGGATCATGGTGGACTTGCCGGAGCCGGAGGGTCCGCAGACCACCACGCGCTCCTTTTGGCCGACGCTGAGGTTCACGTCGCGCAGGACGTGCATGGCGCCGTACCACTTGTTCACGCGGTCCAGCAGGATCGCCGGCTGGTTGCTGCCGTCCGCCGCCGGGCGGTCCATCGTTGCGGCCTGGCTCATGCTCGTTCTCCCAAGGAATAAGGCCGCGTCAGCGGCGGACGGTCCGGCTGAACTCCTGCTCCAGCCCGCGGCTGTAGCGGGCCATGACGTAGCAGAACACGAAGTAGATGGCGGCCAGGAAGAGGTACATCTCCGTGCTGTAGGCCTGCCAGATCGGGTCGGTGATGGCGGTCTTGCCGGACAGCAGCAGGTCGA
>CAXTUO010000828.1:0-2300 GCA_964247175.1 uncultured Acetobacteraceae bacterium
ACTTCGGTCCGCGCCTGCCCGGCGGCGATATCGGCTGCAGACGCCTGGCCGGCGGCCATGCCGAGGCCCGCCGCAAGCAAAGCCCATGTCATTCGCATCGGATAATCCATGCTGATGGTGCAAGCGGCGCCCGCCCCGGTTGAGGGCGGGCGACGCCAAAAGGCTACTTGGCGTAGCTGATCCGGTAGATCGCGCCGGCCCAGTCATCGGCAACCAGCAGCGACCCGTCCTTGGCCTGGATGATGTCGGTCGGCCGCCCGGCATAGTCCTGGTCGCCGGTCAGCCACCCTTGGGCGAACACCTCGTCATGCGCGTTCTTGCCGTCGGGATCGACAACGACGCGGTTGATGCGCGCCCCCTGGTACTTGTGCCGGTTCCAGGAGCCGTGCTCGGCGATGAAGATGTTGTTCTGGTACTCCGCCGGGAACTGGCTCCCGGTGTAGAACTTCATGCCCAGCGGCGCCACATGCGCGCCCAGCTTCACCACGGGCGGCGTGAACTCGTCGCACTTGTGGCCGCCAGCGAACTTCGGGTCGGGCATGTCGCCCTGGTGGCAGTAGGGATAGCCGAAGTGCTGGCCGATCCGGGTGATGTGGTTCAGCTTGTCGCTCGGCGTGTCGTCGCTCATCCAGTCGCGGGCGTTCTCGGTGAACCAGTAGTCGCCGGTGCGCGGGTCGATGTCGCCGCCGACGCTGTTGCGCACGCCGAGCGCCATGATCTCCGCAAGCCCGGTCTTCGGGTCCACGCGGCGGATCTGCGACACGCTGGTGGGCGGGATGCCGATGTTGAACGGAGGGCCGAACGGCAGGTACATGTCGCCGGTCTTGTCGGCCACGATATACTTCCAGCCATGCGCGACGTAGGGCGGCATGTCGTCGTACACCACGACCGGCGCCGGCATGTGGTCCAGGTTCGCCTCAGCATTGTCATAGCGCATCAGCTTGTTGATCGCGACGACGTACAGCGCGCCGTCCCGGAACGCGATGCCGGTTGGCATGTTGAGTCCCTTGAGGATCGTCTTGACCTCATGCTTGCCGTCCTTGTCCGTCACGGCATAAACGTTGGTGGCATTGTAGGAGCCGACGAACAGCGTGCCGTCGTTGCCCCAGGCCATCTGCCGCGCTTCCGGCAGGCCGGAGGCATAGACCTCGATCTTGAAGCCCGGTGGCAGCTTCACCTTCTTGAGGCTGTCCTGCAGCTCCGCAAGCGGCGTGGGCGTCGCCGGGCCGACCGGCGGGGCAAGGCCCTTCATCTCAACCGTCTCGTCGCCCAGGAACCAGTCCGGCGGAGGATGCTGCCAAAAGCTCGGCGTGTCGCTGTCGTAATGCTTCGTGTCGGCCGCCTGCGCCGAGCCGCAAATCATTGTTGCGGCAAGCGCCATGGGCGCCAGAAGGCTGGTGTATCGCAGCGTTGCTTTCAATGTCACTGTCGTTTCCCTCTGCCTCTCGCGGCGGCTTCATACCCCCGTCGATGCCTAGTAAGTACGGCAGTCAGGGGTCCCCGCAAGGTGCGGGCTTCTTGATGGTTGACCCATGAAGGACGTATCACGGGTTCGTGATCGGCTGCAAAGTTGTGCCGAAACCCACGCAGTTCGATGCCTCTTGCAGCCACCTCGCCATGCTTGCCGTGAAATCCGAGGGCTGAAAGCGGGTGTTCCTCGGCCTGGCCGATGCCACATGCGTCCATGACTTGAGTTCGCATGATCCATCCAGGCAGCCGGACGCCGCCCAAGGCCGCGTCCCCGTCCTCCACAGCAC
This sequence comes from uncultured Acetobacteraceae bacterium, assembly GCA_964247175.1. Lineage (GTDB taxonomy): Bacteria > Pseudomonadota > Alphaproteobacteria > Acetobacterales > Acetobacteraceae > CAHJXG01. Next base: position 1,758 of record CAXTUO010000828.1, read on the forward strand.
CTTCCCTCTCAGGAGCGCCACTGCTTTGACCCTTCCGACCCAGCAGCCCGCCGCTGGAACCCCGCTTCCGCTCGCCGGGCGTCGCGCGCATGCCCGGGCGGCATGGGACCAGGAGCTGAGGGCGCCGCTCGGCCTGGAGGGCGCCGGCGCGGGCATTCCGGAAGCCTGGTTCCTCGGCCCGCATGCGGAGAACCTGGAGCTGCTGCGCGAGCTGATCGGCGGCGCCATGGACAGCCATGCCGAGTTCCGCCGGTCCTTCCATCCGGAGGACCCGACGCACATCACCCCGGCGCTGCGCCGCTCGCCCGCGTTCCAGCAAGGGGTGGAGCGGCTGCGCACGGAAACGGCGAAGCTGCTGGACAAGCTGAAGATGTCCGCGCCCTTCGCCAGCATGCGCTACCAGGGCCACATGCTGTGGGACCAGGCGATGCCGGCGACGGTCGGGCTGTTCGCCGGCCTGCTCTACAACCAAAACAACGTCGCCGCGGAAGCGTCCCCCGTCACCACGCGGCTGGAGATCGAGGCGGGCAACGACCTGTGCCG
>CAXTUO010000829.1:0-2291 GCA_964247175.1 uncultured Acetobacteraceae bacterium
GTCCACCACGCCCGCAGCACCGCCATCGCCGCCAGCAGCGCCGCCACGCCGGTCAGCGCCCGGGCGCTGCGCCGCGCACGGGCGGACAGCAGCACGGCCATCGGCACCACCGCGTGCCCCAGCGCCACCGCCGCGGTGACCCAGCCCCAGCCGCCCTGGGCGCGCAGCTTGTACCAGGGCACCTGCTCCGCCAGGTCATTCTGCCAAACGATCACCACCTGCATGAAGTTGAGGTAGGCCCAAAGCAGCACAAGCGCGAACAGCAGCTTGGCCACATCGTTGCGCTCTCCCCGCGCCACGCCACCGCCCAGCAGGATCGCCGCCGCCAGCGCCAGCACGGCGGCGCCGGCGCCCCCAAGCATCCCGTAGATGCTGGACACGAAGCGCGGCTGCAGCGACATCGTGAGGTCGATGGCGGCAAACGTCGCGGTGAAGGCCAGCAGCAGCAGGCCCGGCACCGCCACCCGCTCCGCCTGTCCCGACAGCGCCGCCCAGGCCAAACCAAGCCACACCAGGAGATACGCCGTGCCGCGTACCGCGAAGAACGGCATGTTGAGATACCACCCATTCGGCAGGTCGGCCCCGGACCGTGCCCAAGGATACAGCGCCGGCAAGGTCAGCAGCACCGGCAGGATCAGCGGCAGCAGCAGCGGCATCGTCGCCACCCCCGCCAGCAGCCCCGGGCGCAGCGCCTCGCCCCAGCGCCCGCCGGTCAGCGCGTGCGCCAAGACCAGCGCCAGGCTGCCGAGCGGCCAGCCGCTCCACGCCACCACGGCCGCGAGCCAGGCGTGCGGAAAGGAGGCCGGCGCCGCCACCCAGGCCAAGCCGGCGCCCGCCAGCCCCAGCGCTCCGACGGCCGCGGCCCAACGCTCCCGGCTCACGGCAGCGCCTCCCGCTCCGCCACCGTTAGGTCGGAGGGCACCGCATCCGTGCTGCGCTGGAGCGCGCGGATATAGGCGGCGATGGCCCAGCGGTCCGCCGGGCGCACCCGGTCGGCGAAGGAGTACATCGCGCCGTAGCCGCCGGTGATCACGTCGTAGAAGTGCTGCGTCGGCGCTTCCCTGAGCCGGGCGTCGTGGTAGGAGGGTGGCGGGGAGAAGCCGCGCTGCACCACCATGCCGTGGCCGTCGCCAAGTTCGGAATGGCAGGGCGTGCAGAACTGGCGGTACTGGTCCTGCCCGCGTTGGAGCAAGGCGGCGGTGAGCGGCGGCGGGGGCGCCGGGCGCTGGCTCGCCTCGATCCGCCCGGGCGGCACCTTGCCGGGGCCGACCGCGGCGGCGCGGTAGGCCGGAAGCTTCGGCTGGTTGATCGCGTCGTCGCAACTGGCGCAGAGCAGCAGAAGCAGGGCGAGAAGGACCGGCCTCATGCCCCGACCTCCTCGAACGGCTCGGGGTTGAGCGGGCGCAGCACAGCGCGGGCGGCGGGTGCGGCCTCTTCGTGCACAACAAGGAGCCAGCCGTCGCGCGTGGCTTCCCGCAGCGCCTCGCTTTCGTCGCCGGGTTCCCACAGCCGGGGCAGGCGGTTGGCGATCAGGAAAGCGCCGAACGCCGCCGCCACCGCGCCCAGCACGCCGCATTCCAGGGCATAGACGAGGTAAGAGGTCCAGAAGAAGTCCGGCCGCCCGCCGATCAGCAGCGGGTAGCTCCGCATGGTCGCCCAGCATTGCATCGCGAACCCGGCGGCGCCCAGGCCCAGCCCGGCCCCCAGCGCGATCAGCGGAATGCGCGTGCTTCCGGGCGCCCCGTCGTCTTCCGGCAGCGCGTAGGGCGTACGCGTTTCCGCCTCCACCCCCGCGGCACGGAGCCGGCGCACCGCGTCCTGGAGCGCATCCGGCCCGAGGAAGCCCGCGACGATCAACCGACCTTTCCCGTGCCGATCATCTGCCGCATCTCCGCGATGGACACGACGGGCAGGAAGCGCACGAACAGCAGGAACCCGGCCCCGAACAGCCCGAGCGTCCCCGCCAGCGTGCCGAAGTCCACCCAGGTCGGCGCGTAGTCGCCCCAGGCGCTCGGCAGGTTGGTCCGGTGCAGCACGGCGACCACGATGCCGAAGCGTTCCAGCCACATGCCCACCACCGCCGAAAGCCCGACCACCCCCAGCAGCCAAGGCCGCAGCCTAACCCCGCGCCAGCACAGCACCAGCGGAACCGCGCAGTTCAGCAGCAGCGTCAGCCAGTAGATCGGCCCGTACAGCCCGAAGATGCGCTCCAAGAACTGCCGCCGCTCCGCCTCGCCGCCGGAGTAGAAGATGTCGAAGGCGTCCATCACGTAGCAGTAGGACACGGCGAG
>CAXTUO010000830.1:0-2290 GCA_964247175.1 uncultured Acetobacteraceae bacterium
TATGCTCTCAGCCAGCGCGTCAGGTCAGCTTCGCCGACCTTTCAAAACGGGGTCTAAGGCGAGGCAGATTGTCGCCTTCCCGTGCGTGTTGATTCAGTAACGGGTCCGAGCAGCGAGGCTTGTCTGGTACATGGTCGCAAGCAAATTGCCCGCGTACGTCGCTGCCTGCTGGTGACGCGCCGAAAGTTGATTGGCCCGAGGTCAACACGTTGCATGCCCGCCATGACAGGCATTGGATGGTGCTGGTCTGGGCTCAGCGATAAACCCGACGCTTGAACCAGTGATGTCGTGATCCAAGGCTGCACAGACCGCCCGTGCGCGACTTGCTGTTCCGTGCTAGGTATTCAGCAATCCATCAGAGAGCGGGACGCCCAGGATGCCGGGCCTGCGCGCGGGATTGGGCGGTCAGCCTGGCCGCCGCACCTTCATCGGAGTGGCAAATGCCTGTTCACGACAAGAAAGCCTCATCGTTGCCGGCTGCTGCCCTGCTGATGATCGTCGCCCTGTTGGGGAGCGGTTGCGCGACACGCCCGCCCGCGACGGACCCGGAGGCGGTGGCGGTGGCGGACTACCAGGCGGACAACGATCCCCTGGAGCCCACCAACCGCTTTCTCTACCGGGTGAACGACATCCTGGACACCAACGTGCTGAAACCGGTGGCCCAGGGCTACCGGTATGTCGTGCCCGGCGTCGTGCGCCGCTCGATCGGCAACGCGCTCAGGAACGTGGCAAGCCCCGTGGTGTTCGCCAACGACGTGCTGCAAGGGCACCCGCGCTACGCGACCGAGACGGTCACCCGCTTCGTGGTGAACTCGACGGCCGGCGTGGGTGGGCTGTTCGACGTGGCGGACGAATTGGGGTTGCCGCCGCACCGCGGCGCGAACTTCGCCACGACGCTCGGTGTCTGGGGCGTGGGGGAAGGGCCGTTCCTGTTCCTGCCGCTGCTCGGCCCGTCGAACCTGCGGGACACCGGAGGATACGCCGGCAATGTCCTGCTTGACCCGTTCACCTGGGTGAGCTTTGGCGGGGTCAATGCCCTTGAAGGGTCCCGCTTCGGCGTGGGCGCCGTGGACACGCGGGAGCAGTTGCTGGACCCGGTGGACCAGATCAAACGGGACTCGCTCGACCCCTATGCGACGTTCCGCAGCGCCTACCGCCAAAGCCGCGCCGCCGAGATCGAGGCGGCGATGCATGACGGCAAGCCGCTGCCGCCGCCGCAATAGGCTCCGCGCAGCCGGGGCGTCGTGGGACGCTGCGGGCCATCCCGCCTCAGATCGAGCTGACGACGTGGCCGCCATCGACCGGCAGCACGACGCCGGTGATGAACCGTCCCGCATCGGATGCCAGCAGCAGCAGCGCGCCGTCCAGGTCCTCAAGCTGGCCGAGGCGCCCCAACGGCACGCGGCTGGCGATGCGGGCGCCGGCCGGCCCTTGCAGGAAAGCGCGGTTCAGGTCCGTCTCGACGTAGCCCGGCGCCAGCGCGTTCACCGTGATGCCGCGCGGCCCCAACTCCATCGCCAGCACCGCGGTCATGTGGCACAGCCCGGCCTTCGACGCGCTGTACGGGACCACGCCCTTGATGGTGCGCAGGCCCAGGATGGAGGCGACATTCACAATCCGCCCCCCCTGCCCGGCCGCGATGGCGGCCCGCGCGAACTCCCGGCACATCAGGAAGGCCCCGCGCAGGTTGGTGTCGAGCACGCTGTCCCATTCCTCGGCGCCCGCGTCCAGGAACGGCTTGCGCCCAGTGATGCCGGAGTTGTTCACCAGGATGTCCACCCGGCCAAGACCCGCCGCCGCGCGGGCCATCGCGTCCACGACGGAAGCCTCGTCCGTCACGTCGCAGGCGACCGCGAGCGCCGTGCCGCCGGCCGCCTCGATCTCCCGGACCAACGCTTCCAGGCGGTCCAGGCGCCGGGCGGCCAGGGCCACCTTGGCGCCCTGGGCGGCCAGCAGCCGCGCGAAATGCGCGCCAAGCCCCGACGAGGCCCCGGTGACCAAAGCGCACCGGCCATGCATGGCAAACTGTTCCAAGGCCCGTCTCCCACGTTTTCCGCAAAGAACACCACGCGAGGAGGGGGACGCCAACCGTTCATTGCCGCAGCAAGCGGGGCGAAGGGATCGCACCCCCAGGCGGCGCGTTGCTTCCCTCCGAACCGCAATCGAGGGAGACCAGCATGGCTGGCGCAAATGTGATTAACCGCCGGGTCGCGCTGATCGGTGCGGCCGGCGCCACCGGGAGCTTGCTCGCACGGAGCGCCGCCGCGGCGGTGCCGGAGATCGACACGGG
>CAXTUO010000831.1:0-2285 GCA_964247175.1 uncultured Acetobacteraceae bacterium
CTTGGAAAGCGTGAACACCGTGCCGCGGTCGGCTGAGCCGCCCGTGTAGGTGGTGCCGAACAGGTCGCCGTCGGCATCAAGGAGCAGGTCACCGTGTGGGAACGCACCCATCTTGCCCGTGAAGCTGGCCAGGGTGGTGAGTGTGTGGGAGCCTTTGGGAAGCATGAACACCGTGCCGCGGCCGGCCGGGCCGCCATGGGCTGTGGCGCCGAACAGGTTACCATCGGCGTCAATGGCCAAGCCGCTGGAGGGCATGGGGCCACCCTTGTCACCGGGAAAGCTGGCCAGGACCGTGACGGCATGGGAGCCCTTGGAAAGCATGAACACCGTGCCGGCGTCCGCCGGGCCGCCTGCGCCGGTGGCACCGAACAGATTACCGCCGGCGTCCGCGATCACGCCGTTGGCGGGCGAGGCGCCGCCCTCGCCGCCGGTGAAGCTCGCAAGGGTGGTGATGGCGCCGGAGCCTTTGGCCAGCATGAACACCGTGCCCTTGCTTGCGGCGCCCCCGTCGAGGGTGGTGCCGAACAGGTGGCCGTCGGCGTCGAGGAGGAGGCGGCCCTCAGGCGTGCTGCCGTTGTCGCGGTTGAAGCTGGCCAGGACCGTGATGGCATGGGCGCACCTGGCCAAGGTGAACACCGTGCCGTTGCCGGTTGCGCCGCCATAGGTGGTGGTGCCGAACAGGTTGCCGCCGGCATCAGCGACCAGGTCGCCGGCGGGCCACAACCCGCCTTCGTGGCCGGCGGCCGGGGCGCCGAGCAGGGCGGCAAGAACAAGGAAGGCCAAACGCATCAGCCTCGGACTCCTGATGGGGGTGCGGCGGCAGGGTAGGCCGGGCCTGCCGCGGTTGGCCAGGCCGCGCGAGCGACGGTTCACCCGCGGCGACGGTCCGGGTCCAGCCTTGCGGCCCCGCGTTGCGCCTGCCCATCCCCAGCCGCCATGCGGCGCACCAGGTCGGTTCCCCCAAGCTTCTTTTTTGCCAACAGTGGCGCGATGACAAATCTGAGGATCGAGGGCTTTCCGCTTTTGATCCTCGTCAGCCGTTCGGAGGCTGACGTGCTACAGCGATGGCGGGAGGACAGCATCATCGTCGCGTGCGCGTCCGCGGTGGTCGCCCTGGCGCTCGGGCTTTTAGGGTGGCGGCTGGCGCACCAGACCCACCTGCGCCACCGTTCCAAGGCGGCCGTGCGCGAGAGCGAACGCAAGCACCGGCTGCTTGCCGAAGGCAGCACCGACCTGATCATTCAACTCGGGCCGGACTTCCACCGGGTGTACGTCTCGCCTGCGTGCCGCACGCTGCTCGGGTATGAGCCGCAGAAGATGGTCGGCCACCACCCGCGCGATCTTGCGCACCCTGACGACCGCTCAGCGGCAGAGGCCGTGCTGGCGAGCATCGCGGCGGACGGCCACGCGCCGCCGTTCGCCTTCCGAGCGCGCCGCAAGGATGGCAGCCGCATCTGGGTGGAGGGGAACGGCCGCAAGCTGCCGGGGGCAGAGGGCTCTCTCGTCTCTATGCGCGACATCACCGTCCGCAAGCAGGCGGAGGCGCAGTTGCACGAGGCCAACAACCGCTTGCAGAAGTTGGCGATGCTGGACGGCATGACCGGTATCGCCAACCGGCGCTGCTTCGACAGGATGCTGGACAAGGAGTTCCGCCGCACGGCGCGCTCCGAACTGCCAGTGGCCCTGCTGCTCGATGTGGACCGCTTCAAGGCCTACAACGATACCCACGGGCATCCCGCTGGAGACGAGTGCCTGCGCGCCGTCGCCGGGGTCCTGGGCCGGCACCTGCGGCGTGCGGCCGACCTGGCGGCGCGCTACGGCGGGGAGGAGTTCGCCGTGCTGCTGCCGGAGGCGGACGCGGCCGGCGCGGTGGCTGTCGCCGAGTGCGTCCGGAACGCCGTGCGCCACCTTCGCGTCGCGCACCGCGGCAGCCCGGACCGCATCGTGACCGTGAGCGTCGGCGTGGCGGTGATCTGGCCCCGGCGCGATGGCCGGACCATGCAGGACTTGGTGCGGATGGCCGACGCGGCGCTCTACCGGGCAAAGGCGGACGGGCGGGACCGCGTCCACCTGGGAACGGCGCAGCCGGCCTTGGTGGACTGCAACAGCGAGCCAGCAGGCCCGGAGCAACTGGACCAAGGATCAGCGTAGGTGAGGACCAGTGCCTGAAGACAGCTACACCGTCGCCGAGATCGTCGAGGTTGCGGGCGTCCCGGGTCCGTTGCTGACCATCCTCGCGCTTTGTTTCCTTCTCATGGCTTGTGACTCCTACGACGTCGCTATCC
>CAXTUO010000832.1:0-2280 GCA_964247175.1 uncultured Acetobacteraceae bacterium
GCCTGCGCCTGCGCGTCGGCGAGCCGGGCCGACAGGCGATCACGGTCGGCGCGGATCGCGTCGCGGTCGGCCTGGACCCGGCTGCCCTCGTCCCGCAGCGCCGAAAGGTCGCGCGCCAAGCCCTCCCGCGCCGCCGCCGCGGCCGCGAGGTCCGCGTTGAGCTGGTTGACGGACAGCTGCAGGTCGCTGCTCCGCCCGCGCTCCAGCGACAGCATGTCGGTCAGCTCCGCGACTTGCCGGTTCAGCCGGTCGAGCGCCCGGTCCCGCCCGGTCAGCGCCACCGACAGGAACGCCTGCGCCAGCACGAACACCAGCAGCACGAAGATGATGACCATGAGCAGCGTGGACAGCGCGTCCACGTAGCCGGGCCAGGGGTTCAGCTCCTCGGTCGCGCCGCGGCGGCGGAGGCGGGCCATCAGCGGTCCATGGTCAGGCGCCGCGCATGCCCCTCACCTCTAGCGCGTGACATAGAGCGCAAGAAGGGCAACTTCCAGCACGACCAGCGGGATGGCGATCAGTTCGAAAAACAGCCAAGGGTCAAACATCTTTGAGCTTCCCTAGCGTAAATTGGGCCGCGACGTGGAACGTTATGCCGGCGACGAGCAGCGCCGACGTCACGGAGAACAATGCGGCATTCAACGGCGCGGTTCCATAGAGGACGGCCGCAACCGGCGTGACGACACCAATGGTGGCGGCCGCAACGCCCGTGTTGCTGAGCGCCAGCGCCACGCGCTTGACCCGCTCATTGTGGATCGCGTTCACCATCCGCCCGTCACTGCGGCTGCCCCTCCGCCAGCGCCGCGAGCGTGCGGGTCAGCACGCGGATGTCGTTGCGCAGCTCGGCCGTGCTCTGCACCCGGCCCTGCTCGCTTTCCGACAGCAGGCGCTGCATGTACTGCTCGATGTTGCGCAGATGGGTGCGCGCCGCGTCATCGCTGCCGGACGCGCGCATCTCGCCGAGCCGGGTCAGCGCCGGGGCAAGCTGCGCCTGCGCTTCCGCAATGCGCAGCATGAGCTGCTGGTTGGCGCGCATGGTGTCGGACAGGGTGCCGATCTTCTCCGTGAGCGCCAGCACCGCCAGGTTGGACTGGGTGCGCCCGTCCTCCCCGCGCACCAGGATGGATTGCAGGTTTTCCATGTTCTCGGCCGTCTGCTCCAGCAGCGCCTGCACGTACACCGGCACGGAGCTGTCGCCCTCCAAGGCGCCCGAGGACAGCCGGGTCAGCCCGGCGAGCCATTCCTCCAGCTCGTTGAAGAACCGGTTCTGCGCCTGCCCGGCCGTGAGGTCGAGGAACCCCAGCACCAAGGCGCCGGCCAGGCCGAACATGGAGGACGAGAACGCTGTGCCCATCCCCTTCAACGGCCGGCCCAGCCCGGTCTTCAATTGCTCGAACAGCGCGTTGAGGTCGCCCGACCCCACCGACATGCCGCCGATCACGTCGGCGATGGCGCTGACAGTGAGCAGCAGGCCCCAGAAGGTGCCGAGCAGGCCCAGGAAGATCAGCAGCCCCGTCATGTAGCGGGACAGCTCCCGCCCCTCGTCCAGCCGGCTCGCCAGGCTGTCCAGCAGGCTCCGCATCGCCGGCGCGGACAGGCTGAGGCGGTCCTGCCCGTCGCGGCCCTTGGCCTGCCGCGCCGCCAACATGCTCGCCATGGGTGCCAGCAGCCGCGGCGGCGGCAGGGTGGCGAGGCGGACGCGCGATTGCTGGAAGGTTTGGAGCCAGGTGACTTCGGGCGCCAGCCGGCTGACCTGCAGCAGGTTCCAGGCGACGCCGATCAGCAGCACGATGAAGATAAGGCTGTTGAGCAGCGGGTTGCTGGCGAACGCGGTGGCGAGCGCCCCGGACAGCAGGGCGGCAACCACCAGCACCGCCAGCAGGAAGGCCAGCATGCGGATCAGATAAACCCGGGGCCGGGTCACGGCGCGGCGGCCGGGGCAGGGGGGGCGGCAGCGGGCGGGCCAGAGGGTGTTGCGGCAGCAGACGGGGCGGCGGAGGGGGCGGCGCTGAGGTCCACCCGGTCCGCCGGGCCGTCGCCGGCCGCTGAGCCGAGGGCGCGGACGTAGATCCGGGTGGAAGCGATGCCCTCGTTGATCAGCCCCGCCCAGGCGGCGAGCGCGCGGGCCAGCGACAAGCGGCGCGGCGTGGACGGGTCCTCCGGCGTGCCGGCGGCAAAGGCCGTCACCTGCACCGGCTGCGCGGTGTCGCGGAGCGGCCGGGCGAAGCCGCGCATCGCGGCTTCCGTCGCCGGGTTCAGCTCGGAGCGGCCCGGCCCGAACGT
>CAXTUO010000833.1:0-220 GCA_964247175.1 uncultured Acetobacteraceae bacterium
GGCGGAGTTGATGCGCGTGCTGGCGACCTTGCACCGTTTCCTGCGCGAGGGCACGCCGTGGCGGAGCCTGCGGGCCAGCGAGGACGAGGCGAGCGGGTCCACGCTGCGCCGGACGCTCGCGCGCTGGGCCACACACGACGTGCTGGGCCAGGCGCATCGGCTGGCGGTGGGCTTGCTGCGCCGACCGGGGCGTGAGGTGTGAACAAGCACTCAACCGGGG
>CAXTUO010000833.1:230-2279 GCA_964247175.1 uncultured Acetobacteraceae bacterium
AGATGCGCTTGCCCCTTGGCTGGCCGATGCCGACAACAGCAAGTTGCGCGGCTTTGCCGCCGGCCTGCGCCAGGACGAGCAGGCCGTGCGTGCAGCCCTGACGCTGCCCTGGAGCAGTGGCCAAGCCGAGGGACAGTTCACCCGCTTGAAGCTGGTCAAGCGCCAGGGTTATGGCCGCGCAAAGCTCGACCTGCTCAGGGCGCGCCTGGTCCGTGCCGCATGACGACGACCTGCACCGAGGCTGCGAATGAGCCGAAGATTGACCCCCTGAGGGGGTGATCGGCGTCCAAAAGTGGTTCATCCGCGTTTCTGGTGCAGTTGGGTGGAACGTAGGATGACCAAGGACCACATGGGATGGAGCTTTTCAGAGGCTTGATACCCCGCGTTGTCCCGTCTTTTGCTGCCGCTGATCCCGGCAGGTTTGTCGGTCGTACAGGTTCTGCCCACATCCGACCGCGTCACCATTGTCACCGTGCCCACGTCATCCCAGAGCACCTGCCCGCTTTGCGGCAGCCTGTCTGGGCAGGTCCACAGCCACTACACCCGCACGCTGGCTGACCTGCCCTGGCAAGGACGCGTCGCTGCTGTCCAGGTACGGGCAAGGCGGTTCCGATGCACAACCGCCAACTGCCCGCGCCAGATTTTCACCGAGCGCCTGCCCGAGGTTGGGCCGCCGCGAGCCCGCCGCACCACGCGCCTGGGCGACATGCAGCGCGAGATCGGCTTTGCGCTGGGCGGCAAACCCGGATCGCGCCTGGCCCAGCGGCTCGCCATGCCGGTGAGCGGCGACACGCTGCTGCACATGATCCGGTCGAGCGCCGTCGTGTTCCCGCCGCCGCGGGTCATCGGGGTCGATGACTGGGCGTGGCTGCGCGGCCGACGCTACGGCACGATCGTCTGCGACCTCGAGCGGCACTGCGTGGTGGACCTGCTGCCCGACCGCAGCGCCGACACGCTGGCGTCATGGCTCAAGCGGCACGGGGGCGAGGTCAAGATCGTGAGCCGCGACCGTTCGGGTGCCTACGCCGACGGCATACGCGCCGGCGCACCGGGAGCAACGCAGGTGGCAGACAAGTGGCACTTGCTCGTCAACTGTTCCGACGCGCTTCGCCAACTGCTCGACCGGCATCACCGTCAGCTGCGCGAGGCGGCTCACGTCTGCGCCGTCGGCGGACGCGTTCCGGCACAAGCGCCGCCGGATGGGTCAGCAAGGACCCAGGCAGAGCGGCGGAAGGCCGACCGGCAAGAGCGCCGTCAGGCCCGCTACGACGCAGTTGCCAAGCTGCATCGGCAAGGCGTGCCGATCCGTCGCATCGCGCGCCGGCTGGGAATGGCGCGCAACGCGATACGCCGGTGGCTGCGGGCGGGGGAAGCAGCGCCATACCGTCGGGCGCCGGGCCGGAGTGTTCTCGACCAGCACCTCGACCATGTGGAGCGGCGCTGGGCCGAGGGCTGCCGCAATGCGGCCGAGCTTTGGCGCGGACTGTGCGAAGAGCGAGGCTTCGCAGGCGGATACGACGTCGTCCGGCGCTGGGCCATCCGGCGCCGCGGACTGGACGCGGTCTGCGCTGAGCCCGTGCGTGGGATACCGTCGTGGCGCGTGCCATCCAGCAGGCAGGCCGCGCGCTTGCTGACGACCGAAGAAGCGTCGCTGAGCCGGGCTGACCAGCGGCTCACCCGGACGCTCACCGCGCTTTCGCCAGACATCCGCCTCGCGGCGGAACTCGCCAACGCCTTCGCCCGGCTCGTGCGCGAGCGCGACGCGGACGCGCTCGATCCGTGGCTGGGCAGGGCGAAAACAACGGGCCTACGCGGCTTCGCCGATGGCTTGTCGCGCGACATCGATGCCGTGCGGGCGGCGCTGACGCATTCGTGGAGCAACGGCCCTACCGAAGGACATGTCAACCGCCTGAAGCTGCTGAAGCGGCAGATGTATGGCCGCGCCAAGTTCGACCTGCTGCGCAGCCGCGTCCTGCACGCCACCTGACCGAAACGATGAAAGGTGAGTTCCACACCGAAACCCAACTGCACCAGAAACGCGGATGAACC
>CAXTUO010000834.1:0-2279 GCA_964247175.1 uncultured Acetobacteraceae bacterium
CGGCAGGATCGTGTCCCCGGCGCGGTGCAGCGCCAGCGCCAGCCGCTCGAAGAACAGCTCCGCCCCGCCAGCAGGCGCCCCGGCCATGACCTGCGCGACCCTCATGGCCGCAACAGCCCGAACGCGGCCGCGGCGGCATCGGCCACCGTCAGCCCGTCCATCGGCGCGGCACCCGGCGGCCCCGGGGCCACGGCCACGGCGGTCCGGCGGCCGGCGGGCGCGTACTCGGCCGCGAGACTCGGGCCGAACAGCCCCAGCGTCGGCGTGCCCGCCGCGGCGGACAGGTGCATCAGCCCGGAGTCGTTGCCGACAAACAGCTTGCAGCGGGACAGGCAGGTGGACGCCTCCGGCAAAGACAGTTGGCCCGTCAGGTCGAGCGCCTCCGGCAGGGCCGCAAGGACAGGCGCCGCCAGGGCCTGCTCGCCAGGACCCGGGCCGGCGAACACCACCGGGCGGGCTTCGGGCAATGCCTGATCCTGCACACCACGGAACAGCGCCGCGAACCGGTCGGGCGGCCAAGCCTTGCCGGACCAGTTGGCCGTCGGCCCCAGCCCGACGTAGCACCGCCCCGGCGGCAGCAGCGCCTCCGCCCGCGCCTGGTCGGCGGCGTCGGTCCAACTGACCGGCGGTGGCGGCGGCGACAGGCCAAGCGTCGCGCCAAGCTGCGCCAGCTTGTGCCCCGCCCGCCGCCCGCCGCGCATCACCGCGCGGTGCCGGGCCGGAAGCAGGAAAGCCAGCGCGGAGCCGCGCAGGTCCACGACCAGGTCCCACAGCGTGCCGGCCGTGCGCCGCCACAGCTCCAGCCAATGCAGGTCGAACCGCCGCTTGGCGATCACCAGAGTCGCGTCGCGCCGCGGCATCCGGGCGAACACGCCTTCCGCCACCGGGCCGCAGGCGACGGTGAAGCGCGCGGCGGGGTGGGCGCGCAGCAGGTAGTCGAGCAGCCCGGTGGACAGGACCGCGTCGCCGATGCGGGTCGCCGTGATGAAAAGGATGCGCATGCCGCGCCGGTGTAGCACGGACGCCGCGCTGCGCGAGCCGGCCCGGCTTGAGTTCGGTCCCGGCTTGAGTTTGGCAGCACGCCGCCCCACGTCGCCGTGCATGAGCAACCTCGCCCTCCTGCCCGATCGCGCCGTCATCGAAGTGAGCGGGAAGGACCGCGTGTCGTTCCTGCAAGGCCTGGTTTCGAACGACGTGGCGGAGGCCGCGCCGGGCCGTGCGGTGTGGGCGGCCCTGCTGACGCCGCAGGGCAAGTGGCTGGCCGACTTCTTCATCCTGGCGGACGGGGCGCGGCTGCTGCTGGACTGCGAGGCCGGGCAGGCGACGACCCTGGCGCAGCGGCTGACCCGGTTCCGGCTGCGCGCGGAGGTGGCCATACAGCCCGTGCCGCTGCAGGTGTACGCCGGTTGGGGCGGGGCAGCACCGGAAACAGGCATCGCGGCGCCCGACCCGCGCACCCCGGACGCCGGCTGGCGCGTGCTGTCCGATGTGCCCCTTCCGGCCAACGCGACGGCGGAGGATTGGGACCGGCACCGGCTGGCGCTCGGCCTGCCAGACGGCTCGCGGGACCTGGAAGCGGAGAAGACGACGCTGCTGGAAGCCGGGTTCGACGAATTGCATGGGGTATCGTGGACCAAGGGCTGCTACATGGGCCAGGAACTGACCGCGCGCACCAAGTACCGCGGCCTGCTGAAGCGGCGGCTGGTGCCGGTGCGGTTTGACGGCGCGCCGCCGCCGCCGGGCGCGCCGGTGCTGCGGGCCGGGGTGGAGGTCGGCGCGATGCGGTCCGCCGTGACCGGCCTCGGCTTGGCCCTGTTGCGGCTCGATGCCATCGAGACGCATGGTCTAGCCTGCGGCGAGGCCAGCCTGCATCCCACGCCCCCCACCTGGATGCAGTTGGCGCCCGTCAGGCTGGCGGGTTCGCAGCCGGCATAGCCACCCGCCGTCCCACCCAGTCGGGACAGGGCAAGACGACGTGAGCCTGGGCAGCAGATGCAATCAGCCCGGCCACTTCCGGCAGGAACGGCACGGCGCGACGGGTTTGCAGGCTGACGTGCAGCAGCATGACTTCCTGCTGCGCCGCGACAAGGCCATCGGCCCGCCGCATCTCGTGCGCTAGGTGGATGCGCTTGCTGTCGGCGGCCAGGATCTGCGTCGAGACCTGCACGGCGTCGCCGAGCAGCAATTCAGCCTTGTAGAGGATGTGGCTTTCAGCCGCGAAGGTGCCGTGCTGCGTGCGCTCGCGGTAGGGCTGGCCGAGGCCGAGTGCGGCCCACAGA
>CAXTUO010000835.1:0-2278 GCA_964247175.1 uncultured Acetobacteraceae bacterium
CGCCGATGTACAGGCCGCTGATCGCCTCTGCATGGCCTGCCAGCGGCACGGCCAGGATGGTGGCTGCGAGCAGCCCGGAACGGATGTTCATACTCGATGTCTCTCTATCTCTGACTCTAAACGGGGTCTCTGAACCGGCTGTTGGCTCATTGAGGAGCGGACACGGCAGGTTTGAGGCGGTCCGTGCCAGTTCAACGATGGCTGGCGAAACTTGTCTGTGAGCAACCCAAACGGACAGACTTGCCCCCTGGCTGTGACATCAGGGCAACAGCGCCCGTCCGTTGCTGGCGTAAGCGGCAATCTCTGCCCGATGCCGCAGTGCGCTGCCACCGGACGCGGCCAAGAGCCCAGGGTTGGTGAGACGGACGCGAGGTTGCAACACGTTTTCACACAGCCTCAACCCAAAGCAGTCCCCCACCTCAGTGGAGGAGCCGCCATCAAGACCCAGGGCTAGGCGGGCAGGGTTCCCGGCTTGCCTGTCAGGTCAGTGATGCTCTGCAGGAACGCATCGGAGGAGAACGGCTTCGACAGGAAGCGCTCGGTCGCGCCGCAGTGCCGGCCGGCGAAGTTGGTTTGGACGCCGCTCATCAGCAACACCGGAACCGCCGGCCACCGGCGGCGGGCCGCGTCTGCGAGCGCGAAACCGTCCATGCCGCGTCCAAGGTCCACGTCGCTGACGACCATCCATGGAGGCTGCGCCGCTCCCGCCAGCTCAAGGGCGCTTTCCGCGTCCGGCGCTCCGACGACCTCGAAGCCAGCCTCGGCCATCAGCTCGGCCAAGTGGATGCGGATCACGTCGTTGTCTTCAACAAGCAGCACGTACACGGGGCGGGCACTCCAAAGTCGACCCAGCGCCGTGCTGTCCCGCTGGTCGCGATGTAAGCCCTCATGCCATCCCGATCAGGACTGCCGCCCGTCACGCGTCGGTGTGTCCGGCTTCGTGAACAGCCGACTGCTACGCGGTGATCCTGGGCCTGCAAGCCGCAG
Organism: uncultured Acetobacteraceae bacterium; assembly: GCA_964247175.1. Classification (GTDB taxonomy): domain Bacteria; phylum Pseudomonadota; class Alphaproteobacteria; order Acetobacterales; family Acetobacteraceae; genus CAHJXG01. Next base: position 988 of record CAXTUO010000835.1, read on the forward strand.
CGTAGGTCAGCAACCGGGGTTGCGTCTCGCCGGCCACGGCACCATTGTCGAGACACCGCTTGCTGACACTCTTGGGCGCAAGCGGCTGAGAGATGCATCGCGCTCCCGCCTCACTGCGGGAGAGTGCAATGGCATCCGATACGGCCCCGACCGGGTTTGCGTTCCGTAATGACCTTCTGGCCGCCCTGTCCGACCGGGACATCGAGCAACTGCGCCCGCACCTTCAGCGGGTCTAGGGCCATTCAGTTCTGATTACTGGGTTCCAAAAGCGAGCAGCTGATCGAAGCTGACGGTGTTGGCGAGAGCGCCAGGCTGATGTTCTGGACGCGGTTGGCGCGCAGGATATTGAGCGCGACCGAGCGGATGCGGGCCATCATGCCGGGCCTGGCACGGATGCGGCTCGCGTCCTCGCCCAGGGTGACATCCCGGAGGTAATGGGCACGGTTTTCAACGCCCAATGCGCGCGGATGGCGCCGCCCAGGAGCTTGGCGCCATGGCGGACCTGGTACGGGTAGTAGCCGACCTCCTCGCGCGTGGCCCACAGGCCGGTGCGGGTGTTCTTGATGTAGGTCAGGCGCGACACCCGGGCGACGCAGCTGACCAGCGCCTGCCAGGGTTCGTCCAGAAGGCCCGCGGTGTCGAACACCTCGACGCGGCGGGCAAGGTCGTGGGCGAGCGGGCGTTCGCGCATTGCGGCGCAGGCCTGGCGGCCCTGTGCGACTGGCTGACATCGATGGCAGGCCACCCCAGCACGGTGGCGGTGGCGATCGAGGTGCCGCACGGGCCGGTGGTGGACACGTTGCTGGAGTGCGGCTTCGCCGTGCACGCCATCAACCCCAAGCAGCTCGACCGCCTGCGCGACCGCTTCAGCGTGGCCGGCGCCAAGGACGACCGGCGCGACGCCCGGGTCGCAGCCTCGGGATTGCGCACCGACCCGCACCTGTTCCGCCCCGTGCAAGCCGGCGATCCCGCCGTCGTTGAGCTGCGCGAGTGGTCACGCCCGGCCGAGGAGCTGCAACGGGAGCGCGTGCGCCTGGCCAACCGCATCCGCCAGCAGCTTTGGCGCTACTACCCGCAGCTGCTCGCGCTTGCCGACGACGTCACGGCCGAATGGATCCTGGAGCTCTGGACACTCGCACCGACCCCGGCCAAGGCGGCGCGCCTGCGCGAGGCGACCCTGGCACGGCTGCTCAAGCAGCACCGCATTCGCCGGCTTGATGCCGCCAGCGCACTCGACCTCCTCCGTCAGCCCGCGATCACGGTGGCCGCTGGCGTCACCGAGGCGGCCGTC
>CAXTUO010000836.1:0-2277 GCA_964247175.1 uncultured Acetobacteraceae bacterium
CCAGGTGGATGGACGCCGTGTCGTGGCGGGTGGCGCCGCCGTTCAGCAGGTCCCAGCGCTCGCCGTCGGCGAAGATCCCCCAAGCGCTGATGAGGCGCGTGTCGTTGAAATACAGCCCCTTGTCGCTGGGATGCGGGATCGTGGCGTCAGGCTCGCACACCAGCACGGTCCTGCCTTGGTGGATGGCGATCTGCGCCGGGCCGACCTGAACCTTGAACGACATCGTTTCCGCTCCGTTTGCTTGCGCCATGGGCGCTCCAGAAACTAAGCCGGGCAAGCCCCGATATGCCAAGTTTGGGGCGGTAGCTCGGGCGATATGGACCCCGTGCAGCACGGCTGCACCGAAGCCGCGGCCATGGATTTCATAACGCGTCGGCATTGGCGGGGCGCCCGCCGAACTGCCCAGGATACGCTTTCTTTCCCGGGCGCGACGCCGCAGCCTCCGTCAGCCCGGACGTGTACACCCCCGCCATGGTGGAGGACGGATAGCTGGACGTAGTCAGGTTCGACCGTGCCGCCGTGGAGGCGACCCTCGCGCACGCAAAGGCTGAGGCGACCACGGACGCAGGTCAGGAACGTCCCGGTGCTGATCCGCAAGCCCGCCTTGCATGGGACAAGGATCTCCACAAATATCGTCCGCGCCTGGCGGCCGGCGGAACCGGCTCCTGGATCGGGCGCTTTGCCCGGTTGCAGAAATCCGTCCTGACTGCGTAACATCGTGGCTCCGGATGCCCGAACGAGGGCTGTACCCCCCACGCCTTTCCGGGCGAAGTCCAAGGTATGGTGATGCTCGCTTCCACCGGGTCACACAGGTGAGGCTGGATGACGTTTGCGCCGTCGCCGTCATGGCAAAGGCGCCGCGCCCGGGCCACGTGAAGACGCGGCTGCAAGGCCTGCTCACCGCGGAGGAGGCGGCGCAGATGGGGGCGGCGTTCCTCAGCGACGTGACGGCCAACGTCCAGGCCGCCGGCCGCATCGCCCCCATCCATGGCTACGTCGCCTACGCGCCGGCGGGGGAGGAGGCGCGTTTCGACGGCCTGCTCGCCCCCGGCACCCGGCTCGTCCTGGCGGACGGCACCAGCGGCACCGCGCCCGGCGTCGAGGGGTTCGGGCGCAGCCTGCTGCACGCCATGCGAACGCTGCTGGGGGCCGGATACGGCGCGGCCTGCGTGCTGAGCGCCGACAGCCCGACATTGCCGACGACGTGGCTGGCCCGTGCAGCGGAGCGCCTGTTGGCGCCGGGCCGCCGGGCGGTGCTCGGCCCGGCGGATGACGGCGGCTATTGGCTGCTCGGCCTGCAAGCGCCCGAAAGCGGGATGTTCGCGCGCATCGCCTGGAGCACGGACTCGGTCGCGGCGGAAACGGTTGAGCGGGCCGGGGAGACCGGGCTTGCGTTGGAACGGCTGGGCACCTGGTTCGACATCGACGACCGCGACGGCCTGCAACGGCTGGTGCGGGACATCGCCGGCCCGGCACGGGGCGCCGAAAGGCCGTTCGCGGCGCCAGCCACGGCCCGCTGCGTGGCCGGGCTGGACCTGGCGGACCGCCTGCGCGCGGCGGCGCCCCGGCCATGATACGGGGGCCATGATGCGGGGGGGCATGCGAACCCTGGCGTTGGCGGCCCTCGGCGCCGGCATCGTATCGTGTCTCCTGGGCGGCGCCGCGCTGCGCCTGCCGGACGACGTGGGCGCGATGGCCCGGGAACGGACGGAGCTTTACGTGGTCTGGGCCGCCGCCGCCGGGGTGCTTTACGCGGCGGCGGTGGCGCTCGTCGCGGGGGCGCCGTCCGGTGGGCGGCGGGCCTTGGTAGCCGTGCTGCTGCTCGCCGGCGTCATGCGCGTCGTGACCGTCCTGCCGCCGCCGCTGCAATCCACCGATGCCTACCGCTACGTTTGGGATGGCCGGGTGCAGGCGGCCGGGATCAATCCCTACCGCTACCTGCCGGCAGCAAAGGAACTGGCGGGGCTGCGCGACGAGGGCGTGGGGGCCGGGGCGGTGTATCCCAACATCAACCGCGCCGACACCGCGCCCACCATCTACCCGCCCTTCGCCCAGGCCATCTTCGCCGCGGTGGCGGAGGTTTGGCCGAGATCCTGGCCGAGCTTGGGGGGCATCAAGGCGGCCATGCTGGCGTTCGACCTCCTGGCCTTGGGCGCGGCGCTGCTGCTGCTGCGCGCCGCCCGCCTGCCGCCCGAGCGGGCGCTGATCTACGCCTGGAACCCCCTCGTGCTGTGGGAGTTCGCGGGCGGGGCGCATATTGATGCGGCGGCGGTCGGC
>CAXTUO010000837.1:0-2266 GCA_964247175.1 uncultured Acetobacteraceae bacterium
GCTCTCCCAGGCTGGGTTGGCGATAAGGTAGTATTAACGTTAGTTACGGTTTAACACACATACCAGTTGCGTACGGAATGTTACAGTCTGTTTCGGATGAAACTGACGGCCCGGCCGATCCAGCCGGCCGCTTGGTCGTCGGACGTGTCGATGTCGGCCAGCGTCCGCCCGACGCCGCCTGCCCAGTTCAGCAAGCCCGCCGCCGTTGCGAAGCCCGGGCCGGACAGGTCGTCCGCCAGTCCCCGCAGCGGCAAGGGGCGGCCCAGGCGCACCTGGCGGTCAAGCACCCGGCCCGCCATTTCCCGCGCGCCGGCCAACTGGCTGGCGCCGCCGGTCAGCACGACGCGCGTGCCGACCTCCCGCGCCATGCCGGCCTGGTCCAGGCGTTCGCGGACCAGCTCGAACGTTTCTTCCAGGCGCGGGCGGATCACGTCCACGAGCTGGCTGCGCGGGACCTTGTTGAAGTGGTGCTCCTCCTCGCCCACCAGCGGCACGGACAGGATTTCCCGCTCGTCGTCCGGGCTGCCTTCCGCGTTGCCGTAAACGGTTTTCAGCCGCTCGGCGTCGGCGACCGAGGTGGACAGCCCCCGCGCGAGGTCGCTGGTCACGTGGCTGCCGCCCACCGGGAGTTGCGCCGTGTGCAGCAGGTTGCCCTCGCTGAACACGCCGATCCCCGTGGTGCCACCGCCCATGTCGATCACGGTGGCGCCCAGTTGCCGCTCGTCCTCCACCAAGGACGACAGGCCGGCCGCCAAGGGCGCGCTGACCAGCTCCGAGATGTACAGCTCGCAGCGCAGCACCGCCGTTTCCAGGTTGCGCAACGCCGTCGCGGCGGCGTCCACGACGTGCAGCCGGGCCGACAGCACGTCGCAATGCAGGCCGCGCGGGTCGGCGACCCCGAGCGTCCCGTCGGCGGCGAAGCCGAGCGGCAGGGCGTGGATGGTTTCCCGCCCCTCGACAACCGCGCGGGCACGGCCTTCCTGCACCACGCGCCGTATGTCCGCTTCCGTCACAGCGCGTCCGCCCACCGGCCACTGCACGCCGAACACCCGGCTTTCCGGCGTGCCGCAGGTGAGGTTCACCACCACCGAGCGCAGCCGGTGGTCCGCCTGGATTTCCGCGTCGCCCACCGCGCCGCGCACCGCCTGCTCCGCCCCGTCCAGGTCGGTGATCCCGCCCGCCCGCACACCGCGGGACTGCCGCATCCCGAAGCCGAGCACGCGGAGCTTGCCGTCACCGTCCACCCGGCCGATCAGGCACGTCACCTTGGTGCTGCCCACGTCCAGCACGCCGAACGGCCCGGCGCGCAGCGGGCGGCGGGGCGGCGGGTCCGGGGCCATCGGCGGCGGCAGGTGCGGGCCCAGCGACCGTCCGGCGTCCGGCTTGCCAGCGACCAGCCTGGTGGCGCGAGGCTCGGCGCCGCGGGTCATGTCGTTCATCCCCGCCCCCTCACGTCGGCCGGCGCGGATCGGGGGGCACCGGCAGTGGCGGCTCCGGCAACGGGCGGACCACCAGCCGGTCGGGCAGGCGCAGGTCGAGGACCTGCACCGGGCGGTCCAGCAGGGCTTGCGCGGTGTGCAGCTCCATCAGCCGGGCCATGGCCGGCGCTTCCGCGCCTTCCGGCAGCAACACGTCGGCGCCGTTGTTGAGCCGGAGGTTCCACCGGCGCTCCCCTACGCGCACGGCGGCCACCACGCGGGCGCGAAGCGGGGGCAGGGCCGCGAGCTGGTCGAGCAAGGGCGCCGCGTGCTCCGGAGCGCCGGCGCCCACGACCAAGGGCAGCGCGGCGAAGGCGGCAGAGTCCTTCACCGGGTCCTGGTCGGCAACGACCTGGCCCGCCCGGTCGATCAGCACGAACTTGCCGCCGGACTGCCACACGGCGAAGGGATGGCGCTCGGTGATCTGCACGAGGAGGGTGCCGGGAAGCCGGCGCTCCACCGTGGCGTGCTGCACCCAGGTCAGCCGCTCGATCCGCGCCCGCGCCGCGTCCAGCGACACGCCCAGCAGCTTGTCGCCCTTGGACACGCCCAGCGCCTCGCGCAGCTTCGGCTCGGGCGTCAGCGACCGGCCTTCCACCACGATGCTGCGCACGGGAAGGCTGGTGCCGGCGGCGACCCAGTCCCGCAGCAACGCAACGGAGCGGCCCGGCTGCACCGCCCGCACCACGGCCGCGCCGCCGGCCAGCAGCGCCACGCCGGCCAGCCCGTAGGCGATTGCCCGGCGCTGCCGCCGCAGCAGCAACCGCCAGCGCGACGGCCTGGTGTCG
>CAXTUO010000838.1:0-2261 GCA_964247175.1 uncultured Acetobacteraceae bacterium
AGGCCGCGGAACAGCCCGGCGACCAGGGCCGGGCGGTCGAGCGACATCGCGATCGCCTGCCGCACCCGCTTGTCGGCGAACTTCGGCACGTCGTTGCGCATATGGAGCTGCCGGTGGGTGGCCGCGCGCACCTTGACGATCTTCACGTCGGGGTCGTTGAGCAACCCCTGCGCGCCCTGCACCGCGACCTGCGAGATCACGTCCACCTGGCCGCCCTGCAGCGCCAGGATCTGCGGCTGCTGGTCGGCGAAGAAGGTGAACTCGGTGCGCGCCGGCAGCGCCTTGGCGCCCCAGTAGTCGGGGTTGCGGACGAAGCTCACGCCGACCTTGGGCGTGTACTTTTCCAGCTTGAACGGCCCGGTGCCGATGAAGGTCTTTTCCCAGTCCCCGGCGTAGTCGGCGGGCAGGATGATCGCGTTGTAGTTGTCGGACGACACGATGTAGGGGAAGTTGCCGTTCGGCGCGTCCAGGTGGAACTCCACCGTGAGGTCATCGACCTTGCGCGTGCCGCCGACCGACAGGACGCCGCGGAGCGCCGACAGGGCGTTCGACCCGTTCTTCGGGTCGGCGAGCCGGTCCATGGTCGCCACCACGTCGTCGGCGTTGAGCACATGCCCGTTGTGGAACTTCACGTTCGGCCGCAACGCGAACGTCCAGACGGTGCCGTCCTCGTTGGCCTTCCAGGACAGCGCCAGCATCGGGCGCAGCACCAGGTCAGGCTGGTCGAAGATCAGGAACTCGCCGGTCTGCATGAGCAGGAGCAAGCCGCCCGAGGTCGCGGTGGTGACCGGCTCCACCACGCCCGCCGGGATCTGCGAGGCGACGCGAACCGTGGCGTCGCGCCCGCCGGTCTGCGCCAGCGCGCGGGCCGCCCCGAACGGGTCGGCGGTGCCGAGCAGGCCGCCGATCAGCGGCAGCGCGAGGCCGAACCGGCTGCCTTCCCGCAACAGGCCGCGCCGGTCGAGCCGCCCGGCCAGGAACTCGTCAACAACATGGTTTTCCAGGTCGCTCGCGTCGCGGCGCAGGCGGTCCAGGATCGGCGCCATGGACTTCGGAATTCGGCGCATGGGCGTTCCCCTGATCTGACCCGGCAAGGGTTTCCTGGCCGCGGCATGGCCAGGTCATGCAAAAAGAGTGCTTGGATGCCCGGGGGTGCGCAAGGGTTAAAATCAGCTCAAGCCGCGCAGGCCGTCTCCGCCGACGGGACGCCCGGGCGGGCGGTGCCTTCATTCTGGGCGATGTACTCGCGCGCCGTGTCGCAATACCAATCGACGAAGCGCAGCACGAGCGACTCAGCCTCCGGCGAGTATGGGCCGGGAACGAAGCCCGCCGAGCGCACGCCGCGCTGGTTGTTCTCGGCCAAGGCGCGGTCCTGCAGGTTGGTCCGGTCCCACAGCTCCGTGAGCTGCGGGATGGTATAATCCACCCCTTCCACCGCATCGGCGCTCACCAGCCACTTGGCCGTCACCACCGTTTCCTCCGGCGCGGTCGGCATGGCGCTGAACATGAACACGTAGTCGCCGAGCGCATGGGCGAAGCTGTGCGGCTCCAACGCCCAGCGGAGCGAGCCGACATCGCCATTGCCGACCCGGCCGATGGTGCGGGACACGCAAGGCTTGCCGTCCATGGTCAGCGATTGCGTTCCCTCGTTCAGCGGGAACCGCCCCGCCTGCCACCAAGACCCCTCGACGGGTCCGGTGGGCAGGCCCTGCTCGGCCATGCGCGCGTTGAACGCCTCGCTCACCTTTTGCTGCTCGGCCACGGCCAGCGACCGGCGGCCGACCGGGAAGGTGACGGACAGCTCCGGGTGGTTGGTGGCGCAGTGGTAGCACTCCCGCGCGTTCTCCATCACGAGCTTCCAGTTCGCTTTTTCCACCAGCGTCGTCTCGAAGGCGACCTTGCCCCGGTGCAGCTCATGCGGCGCCAGCATCGGCGCGAACTGGTCGTGGAACTCGTCGAAGGCGGGCGGCTGGTCCGCCAGGCACACGTAGATCGTGCCGGCGACCGTGCGGAGCGCCACCGGGCGCAGGGCGTGCTCGGCCGGGTCGAAGTCGGCGGCCATCCGGCTCGCATTGACCAGGCGGCCTTCCAGGTCATAGGCCCATTGATGGTACGGGCAGACCAGCCGGGGGCGCTTCGCCAGGCCCTCCGCGCAGATCTGCGCGCCGCGGTGGCGGCAGGAGTTGAAGAACGCCCGCAACGCCCCGTCCCGGCCGCGCACGATGACCACCGGCGAGCGGCCGACGGTGAGCGCCAGCGTG
>CAXTUO010000839.1:0-2261 GCA_964247175.1 uncultured Acetobacteraceae bacterium
AAGCCTTGCAGAAGGGCCTGCGCAGCATGGAAACCGGGTTCGGCGGCCTCGACCCGGTGGAAGCGCCGGGCGACGGCGGGCACGACGCGTTCCGTGCCGCGCTGTCCACCCCGCGTCCGGACCGGCTGCTGATGGCGGCACAGGCGCTGCGGGCCGGGCTGTCGGTGGAGGACATCCACGACGCCTGCAAGTTCGACCCGTGGTTCCTCCGCCAGTTGGAGCGCATCGTGCAGGCGGAACGCGGCGTGGCGGCGTCCGGGCTGCCGGGCGACGCCACGGGGATGCGGCGGCTGAAAGCGATGGGCTTCTCCGACATCCGCCTCGCGGCACTGGCCGGCAGCACGGCGGAGGCGGTAGCCGCCGTTCGCGACCGGCTGGGCGTACAGCCGGTGTTTAAGCGCATCGACACCTGCGCCGGGGAGTTCGCCTCCGCGACGCCCTACATGTATTCGACCTTTGAGGGCGGCTTCGGCGCGCCATCCTGCGAAAGCCAGCCGACCGACCGGAAGAAAGTCATTATCCTCGGCGGCGGGCCGAACCGGATCGGCCAGGGCATCGAGTTCGATTATTGCTGCGTCCACGCCGCCTATGCGCTGCGCGACGCCGGGTTCGAGACGATCATGGTCAACTGCAACCCGGAAACCGTCAGCACCGATTACGACACCTCCGACCGGCTGTACTTCGAGCCGCTGGCCGCAGAGGAGGTGATCGCCCTCGTGCGCAAGGAACAGGAGCGGGGCAAGGTCTTGGGCTGCATCGTGCAGTACGGCGGGCAAACGCCGCTGAAGCTGAGCCAGGCCCTGTCTGCCGCCGGCATCCCCATCCTGGGCACCAGCGCCGACGCCATCGACATTGCGGAGGACCGGGAGCGGTTCCAAGTCCTGCTGCAGCGCCTCGGCCTGCGCCAGCCGGAGAACGGCACTGCGCGCTCGGCCGCGGAAGCGGAGGCCATCGCTGAGCGCGTCGGCTACCCCGTGGTGATCCGCCCGTCCTACGTGCTGGGCGGCCGGGCCATGGAGATCGTGCACGAGCGCGCCGGGCTGCACCGCTACATGCGCGAAGCCGTGCGGGTGTCCGGCGACAACCCGGTGCTGATCGACCGCTACCTCAACGACGCCATCGAGGTGGACGTGGACTGCATCTCGGACGGCCAGACCGTTTACGTCGCGGGCGTCATGGAGCACATCGAGGAGGCCGGCATCCACTCGGGCGACAGCGCCTGCTCCCTGCCGCCTTATTCGCTCTCGCCCTCCACGGTGACGGAGATCAAGGCGCAAACGGAGGAGATGGCGCGCGCCTTGGGCGTGGTCGGGCTGATGAACGTGCAGTACGCGATCAAGGACGGGGTGGTGTTCGTGCTGGAGGTCAACCCGCGGGCGTCACGCACCGTGCCGTTCGTGGCCAAGGCGACGGGCGTGCCGGTGGCCAAGATCGGCGCCCGCGTGATGGCCGGCGCCCGGCTCAGCGAGTTCCGCCTGGACGACCAGGCCATTGCGCCGCACGTCGCGGTGAAGGAAGCGGTGTTCCCCTTCGCCCGCTTCGTTGGCGTCGATACCATCCTGGGGCCGGAGATGAAATCGACCGGGGAGGTCATGGGGCTGGATGCCAGCTTCGAGCGGGCCTTCGCCAAGTCGCAGCTCGGCGCCGGGGTGAAGCTGCCGGACGCCGGCACGGCGTTCCTGTCGGTGCGGGACAGCGACAAGGTGGGCCTCGTGCCCATGGCCCGGCGGCTCACCGACATGGGGTTCTCGATCCTCGCCACCCGCGGCACGGCGGCGCGCATCCGCGATGCGGGGCTGGCCGTGCGGGTGGTGAACAAGGTGCTGGAAGGGCGCCCGCACTGCGTGGACGCGATCCGCTCCGGCGAGGTGCAGCTGGTCATCAACACCGCAGGCTCCGCGCAGTCGGTGACGGACAGCTTCGACATCCGGCGCAGCGCGCTGTTGCATGGGGTGCCGCATTACACCACCATCGCAGGCGCACGGGCGGCGGTGCATGCCATCGCCGCGCTCAAGGCGGGGACGCTTGAAGTCGCACCGCTCCAGTCTTACTTTCGCGGATCATTTTAGCGTGGTTGCGGCCACTCAAACTTAATTGGACGGGACGGCGCATCTTGCAGAAGTTTCCCATGACCGCGCCCGGCTTGCTTCGGCTGGAAGAAGAGTTGCGGCACCTGAAATCGGTGGAGCGCCCGTCGATCATCCGTGCCATCGCCGAAGCGCGCAGCCACGGCGACCTGAGCGAGAACGCCGAGTACCACG
>CAXTUO010000840.1:0-2261 GCA_964247175.1 uncultured Acetobacteraceae bacterium
GAACGACGACGCCGGGGTGGTTGCCGCGCTGGCTGCGTTCGGCCAGCCGAAGGCGCCCCCCCCGGACTGGAACGCCGACCGCGAGGATCTCATGGCCCGGCTGGCGCTGCTGCGCGGGCAGTACCGGGACGCGGCGGCACATGCGCAGCAGGCAGCCGACTTCTACCGCACGCAGTTGGATTACCGCGCCATGGCGGAGGCGGTGGTCCTCGCCGCCCGGGCAATGCAGCGCGCCGGTGCGCCGCAGGAAGCCGCCCGTTTCTACCTGCAAGCCGGTCAAAGCGCTGCGGCCCGGGGCGACGCGGTTTCCGCCAAGCGGTGGCTCGGTCAGGCGATGCGGACGGGGAGCGATGCCGGGACGCGCCGCAGTGCTCAGGACACGCTTGACGCATTGCCAAAATCCGCATCCCGGTAGCCGCCGGACACGGAGATCGAGGGAGTTCCGCCATGCAGCCAGTCTGGGCCGTGGGCTTGATGACGGGAACCGTTCTCGACGGGATGATCGACATCGCGGCCATCCGCACGGACGGGGAAGCGGTGGCGGAGTTCGGGCCTTGGACCCTCGCGCCGTATCCCCCGGAGATCCGCGGCCTGCTCGCCCGCACCCTGGCCGCGGCGGTGGACTGGCAGTTCAGCGGGCCTGAGCCGGCGATCTTTCGGGAAGCAGAGGCGGCGCTGACGGAAGCCCAATCGGCCGCTGTCACCGGATTTCTCGCGCAGGCCGGCATGGCGGTGTCCGACGTGGCCGCAATCGGCTTCCATGGCCAAACCGTGCTGCACCGCGCGCCGCAGCCGGGCCGCCCCGGCGACACGCGGCAGCTTGGGGATGGGGCGCTGATGGCGCGGCTCACGGGGATCGACGTGGTAAACGACTTCCGCACTGCCGACGTGCGGGCGGGCGGGCAGGGGGCGCCGCTTGCCGCCTCATACCATGCCGCCTTGCTGGCCGGCCTCTATGCCCCGGCGGCCGTGCTCAACCTCGGCGGCGTCGCCAACCTGACGTGGCAGGGTGCCGGGCAGCTTGTCGCCTTCGACACCGGGCCGGCGAACGCGCCGTTGAACGACTGGGTGGAGCGCGCGACCGGGCAGGGCATGGACCGCGATGGCGCGCTGGCGCTCGCGGGCCAGGTGGACGAGGCGCGGTTGGCACGCCTGCTTGAGCATCGCTACCTCGCGGCCCCCTATCCGAAGTCCCTCGACCGTTTCAGTTTCCGCGCTGCCATGGCGGACGGGTTGAGCCTGGAGGACGGCGCGGCGACCCTCGCCGCCTTTACCGGGGCGGCAGTGGGCCGCGCCCTGGACCTGCTGCCGGAGCGGCCGACGCGGCTGGTCGTGTGCGGCGGCGGGCGCAAGAACCCGGCGATCACGGCGGCGCTCCGCACCCGGGCGCGCGTCGAGCCGGTCATGGCGGAGACCGTCGGCTGGCGCGGCGACGCGATCGAGGCGGAGTGCTTCGCCTTCCTGGCCGTGCGCGCCTTGCGCGGCCTGCCGATCAGCTATCCCGGGACCACCGGCGTGCCCCGGCCGACGACGGGCGGCCGGCTCCATCGCCGAACACGTGGTTCAGCAAGAGGCTCTTGAACCCGGTCGCCGCGACCGGCACGCCCTCCGGCGGCATCAGCTCCGGCGTGTCGGAGATGACCAGCGGCCCATCCATCGGGTCGTCCGTCAGCAGCCCGTGCGACCCTTTGACCAGCGATGTGCCGCGGATCGGGATCACGTCGAGCAAGGCGCGCTGCCCGAGCTTGCGGCTCAGCAGCTTCAGGCCGAGCCGGAGCTTCGCCGCCGGGAGCTTCGGGTCGATGAACAGCTCCATGGGGTCATAGCCGGGCTTGCGGTGGATATCGACGGTGCGGGCGTAGTCCGGCGCACGGGCGTCGTCCTCCCACCAATAGTAGCTGAACCAGCGGTCCGGCGCGGACAAGGCAACCAACTCGCCCGACCGGGAATGGGCCAGGCCGTGCGCCCGCTTGCCGTCCTCGTCCAGCACGGCAGCAACGCCGTCCAGGCTTTCCAGGGCGCGCCGCGCCACCAGCAGGTCGGCGGAGTCGCGCACATACACATGAGCCATTTGGTGATCGGCCAGCGCGAAGGCGCGGCTCGCGCCCGCGTCGAGCAGCTCGCGGCCCATTTCCGTCCGCATCCGCAGCAGCCCGGCCGCGCGCAGCGCCCGGTTGACATGCACCGCGTCCCGCACCGGCACGATGCCGTACTCGGACACCACGACGACCCGGCAGCCCTCCGCGCGCGCCGCGTCGATC
>CAXTUO010000841.1:0-2257 GCA_964247175.1 uncultured Acetobacteraceae bacterium
GTCCAGCACCGGGATGCCCTCGGTGATGCAGATGATCAGCGCGATCTCGGCGTCGATGGCCTCCAGGATGGCGTCGGCGGCGAACGGCGGGGGCACGTAGATCGCGGACGCCGTGGCGCCCGTCGCTTCCCGCGCCTCCGCCACCGTGTCGAACACCGGCAGGTTCAGGTGCTGGCTGCCGCCCTTGCCCGGCGTCACGCCGCCCATGACCTTGGTGCCGTAGGCGATGGCCTGCTCGGAATGGAAGGTGCCCTGCGCGCCGGTGAACCCTTGGGTGATGACGCGGGTGTTGGCACCGACGAGAACGGCCATTATGCAGCCTCCTTCACGGCGCGGACCACTTTCTCGGCGGCGTCGGCCAGGTTGTCGGCGCTGACGATGGGCAGGCCGGACTTCGCCAGGATCTCCTTGCCGAGATCGACGTTGGTGCCCTCCAGCCGCACCACCAGGGGCACGCCGAGGCTCACTTCCCGGGCGGCGGCGATCACGCCCTCCGCGATCACGTCGCAGCGCATGATGCCGCCGAAGATGTTGACCAGGATGCCCTCCACGTGCGGGTCGGACAGGATGATCTTGAACGCCGCCGTCACCCGCTCCTTGGTGGCGCCGCCGCCTACGTCGAGGAAGTTGGCCGGGCTGCCGCCATACAGCTTGATGATGTCCATGGTCGCCATCGCCAGGCCCGCGCCGTTCACCATGCAGCCGATGGTGCCGTCGAGCGCGATGTAGTTCAGGCTGTACTTGGCGGCTTCCAGCTCCTTGGGGTCCTCCTCCGCCTCGTCCCGCAGCTTCTCCAGGTCCGGCTGACGGTATAGCGCGTTGTCGTCGAAGCTGACCTTGGCATCGAGCGCGATGATGTCGCCCCCGCCCGTCACCACCAGCGGGTTGACCTCCACGACCGCGCAATCCAGGTCGGTGAAGGCGCGGTACATTGCCGAAACGAACTTGGTGAAGGAGGCGACCTGCTTGCCTTCCAGCCCCAGGCCGAAGGCGAGCTTGCGGGCGTGGTGCGGGAAGATGCCGGCGGCCGGGTCCACGGCGACGCGCATAATCTTCTCAGGCTCCGTTTCCGCCACCTGCTCGATCTCCATGCCGCCCTCGGTCGAGGCGACAATCGTGATGCGCGAGGTTTCCCGGTCCACCAGCAGCGAAAGGTACAGCTCCCGCTTGATGTCGCACCCGGCCTCCACGTACACGCGGCTGACCCGGCGGCCGGCGGGGCCGGTCTGCTTGGTGACGAGCACCTGGCCGATCATCGCCGACGCGGCGTCCAGCGCCTCCGCGGGCGACTTGGCCAGGCGCACGCCGCCTTTGCCCGCCGGGTCATGCGCGAAGTGCCCGGCGCCGCGCCCGCCCGCGTGGATCTGCGACTTCACGACATAGACCGGGCCGGGCAGCTTCTCGGTGGCGAGCGCGGCCTCCTCCGGCGTCCAGGCGACGAAGCCCGGCAGGACCGCCACGCCGTAGCCGCGCAGCAGCTCCTTCGCCTGATACTCATGGATGTTCATTCGGCCTCTCCGCTCGCCGGGGGTGATCCTGCTCTTTGTGGCATACAGCCAATCGACCGGACTCGACTAGCCCGCATGGAAGGCTCAGCCGTGCGGGGCGGGATCGCCCGGAAGCCCCTGGAGGAATTGCTTTAAGGCCGCGTTGAACGCGCCGGGCTGCTCCAGGTGGGCGAGGTGCCCGACGCCGTCCAGCGCGACGTATTGCGCGCCGGGGATGCGGGCGGCCATGCGCTCCATGCCGCGCGCCGGCGCCGCGGCGTCGAGCGTGCCGGCCAGCACCAAGGCGGGCACGGCGATCCGCGCCAGCGCGTCCCGGCAGTCGAAGCCCAGCATCGCCATGATGCTGTCGCGGTAGGTGCTGTCCGGCGTGTGGGCCAGGCAGTCGCGGGCCAGGGCCATGCCCGCCGGGTCGGCGCCCGGGCCGGCCATGCCGGCGACCAGCCCCTCCGCCAGCGCCGCCATGCTGTGCCCGGCATCGAGCGGCCCGAGCCGCGCCGACAGGAACTCCGCCTGCCAGGCCGGGTCGCGGCTGCCGAAGGCGGCGCTGGTCTGCGCCAAAACCACGGCGCGGGCAGCGTGGGGCGCCCGGGCCAGAAGCTGCTGCGCCACCATGCCGCCTAGGCTGTGCCCGACCAGCACCGGGCGGTGGAGGCCAAGTTCCTCCATGAACCCCGCCAGCGCCGCCGCCAACGCGTCCATCGTCACGAGCGGCAGCGGGGTCGAGTTGCCGTATCCCGGCATGTCCCAGG
>CAXTUO010000842.1:0-2252 GCA_964247175.1 uncultured Acetobacteraceae bacterium
CCACCAACCTATTTCCACCACACCCACGACGGCACCCAACGCCGCCGTGAGCCGCTTCGCCTCGTCCAGCCGCAGCCCGAGATCAGCCACGCCGACGTCCTCGTCGCGCCCGATGCAGGCCAGTTCCGTTTCGGTGACAACGCCCGGATGCCGCTCCGCGACCAGCTTCACCCGCCACACCAGCTTCGCAACCCGTCCGCCCTCGCCCCGTGAGCCGGCGTCTTATCCCGAACGCGCCAGTCTCCCACAATCTTGCATGCTCTCCATCCGCTCCGTCCCATCATCAACCTGACAACACCCCGCAAGCCGTTTACCCCAAACTTGCCGAGCCCTGAAGAAAACACTTGCTGGGGATGACGGTATCTCAGCGGGCCTTGTCGAATGGCGCCGCCGGGCCGCATTGTTTGGCCAACAACGAAGGAAACGACGATGTGGCTGCCGGTGGAATGGATGAGAAGGGCAATGCGAACGTGCCTTCTAGCCGCGCTTTGCACACTTGGCGCTGGTGTGGCCCAGGCGCAGACACCCAAGCGGATCGACGTCGACGTGTTCAACTCGGGCATCATTTGGCCGCTCTGGGTCGGGCAGGACAAAGGCTTCTTCGCCGCCGGCGGGCTTGAGGTGCACCTCATCCCCACACCCGGCTCGCTCGCGCAAATGGAGGGGCTGATTGATGGAAAGTTCGACATCGCGATGACAGCGATCGACAACCTGATCGCCTACATGGAGGGGCAGGGCGAGGCCAAGACCGAGGTGACGCCTAACATCGTGGCCGTGATGGGAAGCGACAGCGGCTTCCTGTCGCTGGTGACGGCACCTGGCATCAAGGATTTCGAGGGTTTGCGCGGCACTACGCTGTCAGTTGACGCGCTAACGACAGGCTATGCGTTCGTGCTGCGCAAAATGTTGGAGGTTCGCGGGCTGAGGGAAGGAGATTACAGTCTGGCGAAGGCCGGCGGCTTTCAGCAGCGGTTCGACGCGATCACGGCGGGAGCGCAGTCTGGAACCTTGTCCGTTCCACCTTTCACCTTCGTTGGCATGGGCAAAGGTTTCAACAACTTGGGTACCGCCACTGACGTGCTGGGGCACTACCAGGGCGTCGTCGCGGCGGTGCGGCGGGACTGGGCGTCCGCTCACCGGAATGAACTGGTCGCATACATTCGGGCCTATATCGCCGCCGTCACCTGGCTATACGCGCCGGCAAACAAGAACGAGGCGCTAACGATCTTTCGGGCGCACCTGCCAGGCACTACGGCAGATGTCGCTGCGAAATCCTATGAAGTATTCCTCGACCCACGATCTGGTTTCGACCGCCACGCCGCGATTGACCTCGCGGGCGTCGACACGGTGATGGAAATCCGGGAAGAGTATGCGCAGCCGCACAAGGCCCTGAACGATGCAACGAAATACTACGATCTCAGCTACTACAATGCTGTAGTCGGTTCGAAACCTTAACGGCATTTGTTGGTGGCCAGTTAGGGTTCATCCGGGAATAACCGAATCGAGTGCCATGCGATCGACTCGGTTGCGGATTTCCGTTGCTTGAGGAGTTTGTTACCCCATTTGGATGATTGATCCCCGTCCGATCCGTAAACGCTTCACGTCGCTTTGCCCACACCTGAGCGAACGCGAGCGCCGCCTATATGCGGCGGCCGAGGCGCGTGCCGCCGGCTACGGCGGCATTGCCGCGGTGTCGGCGGCAACGGGCATTGCAGCGAGCACGATCGGCCGCGGCCTGAAGGAGCTGACGGCTTCCGACACTCTGTCCTCCGACCGGTGCCGCCGTCCTGGTGGTGGGCGCAAGCTGCTGATCGAAAAGGATGCGATGCTGCTCGGCGACCTGTTGGCGCTGGTCGAGTCGAGCGAGCGTGGCGACCCGATGTCGCCGCTGCGCTGGACCTGCAAGAGCCTGTCGCAGCTGACGACTGCGCTGGTCGCGCAGGGGCACCGGATCGGCCGCACGGTGGTGGGCGAGTTGCTGCACCAGCAGAAGTTCAGCCTGCAGGCCAACCGCAAGACCCGCGAAGGCGACAGCCACCCGGATCGGGACGCGCAGTTCGTGCACATCAACGACAGCGTCAAGGCGGCGCTGGCCGCAGGCCAGCCGGTGATCTCGGTGGACACCAAGAAGAAGGAGCTTGTGGGCGACTTCAAGAACGCCGGCCAGGCCTGGCGTCCCCGGGGCGAGCCGGAGGAGGTGCGTGTGCACGACTTCCTGATCAAGGAGCTGGGCCGGGCGGTGCCGTATGGCG
>CAXTUO010000843.1:0-2243 GCA_964247175.1 uncultured Acetobacteraceae bacterium
CCCGATCAGCCGCACGATGGAGGAGATGGCGGCGCTGTTCGGCGCCATGGGCTTCTCCGTCGGAGAGGGCCTGGACGTGCAGACCGACTGGTTCAACTTCAGCGCCCTCAACATCCCGGCGCACCACCCGGCGCGCGCCGACCACGACACGTTCTACCTGCCCGGCGAGCGGAACGGCCGGCCCCTGCTGCTGCGCACGCAGACCAGCGACGTGCAGATCATCTCCATGCTGCAAACGCCGCCGCCGCTGCGGGTGATCGCGCCGGGCCGCACCTACCGCGCCGACCATGACGCGACGCACAGCCCAATGTTCCACCAATGCGAGGGATTGGTGATCGACCGCGACATCACCCTCGGGCACCTCAAGGGCTGCCTGACCGATTTCCTGCGCGCGTTCTTCGGCATCGCCCACCTGCCGGTGCGCTTCCGCAGCAGCTACTTCCCGTTCACCGAGCCGAGCATGGAGGTCGATATCGGCTGGAACCGGCGCACCGGGGAGCTGGGCGGGGGCGGGGACTGGCTGGAGATATTGGGCAGCGGCATGGTGCACCCGCGCGTGCTGGCGAACTGCGGGCTGGACCCGCGGGAATGGCAGGGCTTCGCCTTCGGCATGGGGGTGGAGCGGGTGGCCATGCTGAAGCACGGCATCCCCGACCTGCGTCCGTTCTACGAGAGCGACCTGCGCTGGCTCCGGCATTACGGGACCAGCCCGCTGGCGCCGGCTGTGCTGCATGAGGGCGTGGCGCCGTGAAGTTCTCCTGGGGTTGGCTGCGCACCCACCTGGACACCGATGCCGGGCTGGATGCCGTGACCGAGCGGCTGACGGCCATCGGACTGGAACTGGAAGGGGTGGAGGACCCGGGCCAGGCCCTGGCGCCGTTCCGCATCGCCCATGTGGTCGAGGCGAAACAGCACCCGAACGCCGACCGCCTGCGGGCCTGCCGGGTGGACACGGGCGCGGGCGTGGTCTCCGTCGTGTGCGGCGCGCCGAACGCGCGGGCGGGAATGCGTGCGGTGTTCGCCCCGCCCGGCAGCACCATCCCGGCGACCGGCGCCGTGCTCAAGGTGGGCGAAATCCGCGGTGTCGAGAGTGCCGGCATGTTGCTGAGCCTGCGCGAGATGGGCCTGGGCGAGGACCACGACGGCATCGTGGAGCTGCCGGACGACGCGCCGGTGGGCCAGGCCTACGCCGCCTGGGCCGGGCTGGACGACCCGGTGATCGAGATCGGCGTCACGCCCAACCGCGGCGACGCGCTGTCGGTGCGGGGCGTGGCGCGGGACCTGGCGGCGGCGGGTCTCGGCAGGCTCAGGCCCTGGGCACCGGCGGCCGTGCCGGGCGTGGGGGAAAGCGCCGTGTCCTGGGCCATCGACATGCCGGACGCCTGCCCCTGGGTGCTGGGCCGCACCGTGCGCGGGGTGCGGAACGGTGCCAGCCCGGCGTGGCTGCAACGGCGGCTGCTCAGCATCGGGCTGCGCCCGATCAGCGCGCTGGTGGACATCACCAATTTTTTCACCATCGACTTGGGCCGTCCGCTGCACGTGTTCGACGCGGACCGGGTGCAAGGCGGCGTGCTGCGTTTCCGCCCCGGCGCGGGTGAGACCTTCCGCGCGCTGAACGGGCGGGACTACGTGGCGGACCCGGCGGATTGCGTGATCGCCGACAGCGAGGGCGTGCAGTCGCTCGCCGGCGTGATCGGCGGCGAGGCGACCGGCTGCACGGAAGCCACAACCAACGTGTTCATCGAGTGCGCCCTGTTCGACCCGGTGCGCGTGGCCCTCACCGGACGCCGCCACGCCATCACGTCCGACGCCCGCCAACGCTTCGAGCGCGGGATCGACCCGGCCTTGCTGCCGCACGCCATGGAGGCCGCGACGCAGATGGTCCTGGACCTTTGCGGCGGCACGCCGAGCGCCGTGGTGCAGGCCGGTGCCGAGCCGGCCTGGTGGCGCAGCGCCGCCATGCGGTTCGACCGGCTGCGCAGCCTGGGCGGCACCGCCGTGCCGCCGGACGACGCCGTGGCGGCGCTGACCGGCTTGGGCTTCACCGTGGAAGCGCGGACGGCGGAGGCGGTCCGGGTGGCCGTGCCGTCCTGGCGCAACGACATCGCCGCGCCGGTCGTGTTGGACCAGGCGCCGGGCCTCGACCCCGGCCGCGCCCGCGCCGCCGCCGAGGGCTGCGCGGAGACGGAGCCGGAAGCGGACCTGATCGAGGAGGTGCTGCGGCTGCGCGGCCTGGACCATGT
>CAXTUO010000844.1:0-2239 GCA_964247175.1 uncultured Acetobacteraceae bacterium
AGCTACCGAACTCCGCCCAGATGTTGCGAGAGCCTGGCCTCCAGGGCGTGGGTGCGGGTCGAGTAGCTAGGCCATCCGGCTTCGCCCTCACAGATCCGGGCATGCGGCTTTCCCGCACCCGGCTCCTCCCGAGGGTGACCCGTGTCATGCCGCGCTCATCGTCCAGGGGTGAGTGATCTTCGGATCGGGCAAAGGAAAGCGTTCGATCATCGCGCTGAAACGATCCCAGTTCAGGCATCGGGCCTTCTGGCTCCGGCGCCGGAGGCACCGCAGCCATATCCGGCGGACCTCCCTATGGAATGCGCTCAGCGCCGGGAAGTTGTGCGACACGCCGTAGTAGCCGTAGTGGCCGCGCAGGATGCTGGAATACCAGCGGTGCTGCTCGGCCAGCGGCGCGTGCATGTGCCGCGACGCTTCCTGGCGCAGCGCCTTCAGCTTGCGCGTCAGGCGCTGGCTTTGCGTTTTGCGCTTCACGATGAACCTGCCGTCGCGCGTCCACCCGCAGTAGTGGGTGAACCCGAGAAAGGCGAAGGTTCCCGGACGCCGCTCGCCGCGCTGTCGTCGAGCCAGGGCCGGCAGGCGGCCGAACTCGATCAGTCGCGTCTTGTCCTCGTGGAATGACAGGCCGAACCTGGCCAGCCGTTCCTTGAGGTCCGCCAGCATCCGCCTGGCATCGGCCGCGTGCTCGAAGCCCATGACGAAATCGTCGGCATAGCGCACGATCGAAACCCGACCGCGTGCGTGCCGACCACGCCATTGGTGGACCCAGAGATCGAGGACGTAGTGCAGAAAGACGTTGGCGAGGAGCGGGCTGATTCCAGCCCCTTGCGGCGCCCCTTTGTCCGTTTCATGCCACTCACCGCTCTCCAGGATGCCGGCTTCGAGCCACAACCGGACAAGCCGGAGAACCCGAGGGTCGGCAATCCTATGCGCCAGCATCCGCAGCAGCCACTCGTGGTCGACCGAGTCAAACGAGGACCTCAGTTGATACCCCTTTCCAGAACCCGGCGGTTGGGGATGTAATCGAGGTCGAGGTCACCGACGTCCGGCATCCGCTCTTCGGCCAGCGGTTTGCGGTGATGTCGGTGAGCCGGCCGCGCGCGAGCGGCGGCCACGTCCTTGTCGCCTATCAAGGCCGGGTGCAGCTGCGGCTGCCGGTCGCGGCGACGAGCCTCGCTCCGCAGCCGCCGGGCGGAGGGCTGAGCAAGCTCACCGTCGAAGCGGTGGAAGAGCTGGTCGCCTTGGCCGAGGACAGCGGGGTGCTGGCATGCTCGTCCGACCCGAACGCGTTTGGCGACGTGCCCCCGAGGCGCTGCGGCAGGAGATCGCAGCCGACGTCGCCGCACTCCTTTCGGAGGTGATCCATGAGATCGGAACTCGTCAACGACCGCCACCTCGCCCGGCGCGCGATTGTCTACATACGCCAGTCGAGCCCGCACCAGGTGCTCACCAACCAGGAAAGCCTGCGCCTGCAGTATGATCTGCGCCGGCGAGCCCTCGACCTCGGCTGGCGCGAGGAGGACGTCGAGGTGATCGACGCCGACCTTGGCCTGAGCGGGGCTGCCGCCGCGCACCGGGACGGCTTCAAGGACCTGATCGCGCGCGTCACGCTGGGCCAGGTGGGCCTCGTGCTTTCCTACGAGGTGACCCGCCTCAGCCGGAACTGCACGGATTGGTATCCGCTTCTCGACCTGTGCGGCTTCAAGGACTGCCTCATCGGCGATCGCGACGGCGTCTACGATCCGGGCTGCGCCAACGGCCGGCTTCTTCTGGGCCTCAAGGGCACGATCTCCGAAATGGAGCTGCACACCATCCGCGCCCGCTTGACCGCCGGCTTGCTGAACAAGGCCGAACGCGGCGAACTCGCTCTTGTCCTGCCGGTCGGCTTGGTCCGCGATGCCGGGGGCGTGGTGGTCAAGGATCCCGACCGCGAGGTACAGGCCCGCCTCGAGCTGATCTTCGCGACCTTTCTGCGGGTCCGGTCCGCGGCCCGGGTGCTCCGCAGCCTCAACGAGGGCGGCCTGGCCATCCCGCGGCACAAGCGGCTCGGCGGCACCGTTTGGCGTCCGCCGACCATTGCGGCGGTCTTGCACGTGCTGAAGAACCCTGCGTATGCCGGGGCCTTCGTTTATGGTCGCAGCCGCTCCGTGCGCATGGCGCCGACCTCGTCCAGGGCAATGCAGTAGATGCTTCCGCGCGAGCAGTGGAGGATCGTCGTGAGGGACAAATACCCCGCCTA
>CAXTUO010000845.1:0-2228 GCA_964247175.1 uncultured Acetobacteraceae bacterium
CCGCCCATCGTGGTCGCGACGGCCTCGGCCGGGGCGGGAAGCGTCGCGGTGTGCGACCAAGTGCGGGCCGTGGACAAGGGCCGCCTAACCCGGCGCGCGGGACAACTGGCGCCTGCCGACCTGCGCGCGGTCGAGGACGGCGTGCGGGTCGTGCTGGGATTGTAGGCCCATGACCGCGAAGCCGCGCAATCCCGGGGACCCGTGTGGGAGCATCGTGCCCATTCACGACGGCGCCATGCCCGCCCATCAAACCGGAGAGCTGGCCGGCTCACGCGCCCGGACCAGCACCCTGCTTGATACGTTTGCGACGAAGTCGCATGGAGTATCCAGGCCGATGCTGCTTTCCGCTCACGCCCGAAGGGATGGTGAAAGCGTCTTGGAGCTTCCCGCGTCGCGGTCCCTTCTGATCGGCGGATGCGTCAGCAATGCAGCACTGATGGCCTCATCAGCAGGAACTGGCGCACAAGGATTACGCTTACGCCAAGCCGGCGCTGGAGGATTGCCTTGGGGGCTGGTGATGACGGTGACGGACCCGTTCAGCAATCGCATCCGGTTCTGCGAGGAACCTGCTCCGTAAGGTCGGCACCGAAGAGCCAACGCTAAGCCGCCGCGAACTGCAGCTCCGCCAGCCGCGCGTACAGCCCCCCCTGCCGCACCAGCGCCTCATGCGGCCCGGTCGCCACAACGCGCCCGGCGTCCATCACCACGATGCGGTCCGCCCGGCGCACCGTCGCCAGACGATGCGCGATCACCAGCGTCGTGCGCCCCTGCGCCAGCACGGCCAAAGCATGCTGCACCGCCGCCTCGCTTTCCGCGTCGAGCGCGCTGGTCGCCTCGTCCAGCAGCAGCACCGGGGCGTCGCGCAGCAGGGCGCGGGCGATGGCGACGCGCTGGCGCTGGCCGCCGGACAGGCGGATGCCGCGCTCGCCCAGGAAGGTGTCGAACCCCTGGGGCAGGTCGTCCAGGAACCCGGCGGACGCAGCCCGGGCCGCGGCGCGCACGTCGGCGTCCGACGCATCGGGGCGGCCATAGCGGATGTTGTCCCACACGTCGGCGCCGAAGATCACCGGGTCCTGCGACACCAGGCCGATCCGCGCACGCACGGCGCCGGGGTCGGCGTCGCGCACGTCCACGCCGTCCAGCAGCACGCGCCCGGCGGCCGGATCGTAGAAACGCAACAGCATTTGGAACACGGTGGTCTTGCCCGCGCCGCTCGGCCCCACCAGGGCGACGGTTTCGCCGGGTTCGACGCGGAGGCTGAACCCGTCCAGCGCGGAGGCGTCGGGGCGGGACGGGTAGCGGAAGGACACGGCGTCGAACTCGACCCGGCCCGCAGGGGGCGTTGGCAGCGGGGCCGGACGGGCGGGAGCGGCGATGCCGGGCGGCTCGGCCAGCAATTCGGCGATGCGCCCGGCGGAGCCGGCGGCGCGCTGCACCTCGCCCCACAGCTCGCTCATGGCCGTGGCGCTGGTCGCGACGAGGACCGCGTAGAACACAAAGGCCGACAGCTCGCCGCCGGACATGCGGCCGTGCACGACCTCCAGCCCGCCGACCCACAGGCTCAGGGTGATGGCGCCGAAGCCGAGCACCACCACCGACAGGATCAGCGCGGCGCGCATCCGGGCGCGGCGGAGGGCGGCGCCGATGCTGTCCTCGACCCGGGCGCCGAAGCGGGCACGGTCCACCGCCTCATGCGTGAAGGCCTGCACGGTGCGCAGCGCGTTCACGGTTTCCTCGGCATAGGCGCCGAGGTCGGCGATGCGGTCCTGCGCGCTGCGGGACAGCTTTCGTTCGCGCCGTCCGAACACCACCAGCGGCAGCACCACCAGCGGCACCACGGCGATGACCAGGAGGGCGAGCTTGGCGCTCGTCACCACCAGCATCACCAAGGCGCCGGCGGCGACCACGGCGGAGCGCAGCCATTGCGACACGGCGGCGCCGATCAAGCCCTGGAGCTGCGCCGTGTCGGTGGTGAGCCGGGTCAGCACGTCGCCGGTCCGCATGGTCTCGAAGTAGGCTGGCGACAAGCGCAGCACCTGGGCGAACAGGGCCGCGCGCATGTCAGCGGCGACCCGCTCGCCGAGCCAGGCCATCAGGTAAAAGCGCAAGGAGGTGGACAGGCCGAGCGCCACGATCACCGCGAACATGACCCCCGCCGCCTGGTTGAGGTGCGTGGCGCCGTTTGCGGAGGCGAAGCCCACGTCGATCAGCCGCCGCACCCCCTGCCC
>CAXTUO010000846.1:0-2217 GCA_964247175.1 uncultured Acetobacteraceae bacterium
GGCGATGGTCTACGTCCGCCAGTCCACGATGCAGCAGGTTGAGCACCACCGGGAGTCGGCCCGGTTGCAGTATGCCCTGGCCGAGCGCGCCGTCCAGTTCGGCTGGCCGCGCGAGGCCGTCGTCGTCATCGACGACGACCAAGGGTGCTCGGGCACGTCCGTCGAAGGCCGTCCCGGCTTCCAGCGCCTCGTCGCCGAGGTCGGGCTCGGCCATGTTGGCCTTGTGCTGGGCGTTGAGATGTCGCGCTTGGCGCGCTCGTGCCGGGATTGGCACCAGCTGCTTGAGATCTGTGCCATGTTCGACACCCTCATCGGCGACGCCGACGGCGTGTACGACGCGGGCAATTTCAACGACCGGCTTTTGCTTGGGCTCAAGGGGACGATGTCGGAAGCGGAGCTGCACATCCTCAAGGCGCGCATGCTTGAGGGCCGAATGGCCAAGGCCCGCCGCGGCGAGCTCGGCAGGACAGTGCCGATGGGCTATGCGCGGCGGCCGTCCGGCGAGATTGCGCTTGATCCCGACGAGCAGGCGCAAGCGACGGTCCGCCTCGTGTTCGACCTGTATGAGCGGCATCGCACCATCGGCAAGGTCCTGCGCCATCTCGCCACGCACGGGGTCAGGTTGCCGGTCCGGGCTCCCGGCGGCCCCGCCAAGGGCGAGCTCGAATGGCATCGCGCCAGCCGTCCGTCGCTGTATGGCATGCTGGTGAACCCGATTTACGCCGGAGCCTACGTGTATGGCCTGCGTCCGACCGACCGGCGCCGCCAACGGCCCGGACACCCGAGCACGGGCCGCAAAGCGCCCGACCTCGACCATGCCCGCGTCGTGCTGCGCGACCATGTGCCGGCCTACATCGGCTGGCAACGCTACTTGGAGAACAGGGAGCAGCTGCGGTTGAATGCGGCGAAGCGGAGAGGGCCCGTCCGCGCCGGCGCCGCCCTGCTGTCCGGCCTGTTGGTTTGCGGCCGCTGCGGGCTGCGCATGAACTCGGCCTACAACCACAACGGCCGCGGCCCCCGCTACATCTGCGGCAACATGAAGTCGACCTACGACGCGCCGTTCTGCCAGACGCTCTCGGCCCCCCCGCTCGATGCGCTGATCTCCGAGCTTGTCCTGGAAGCGGTGCAGCCGGCGGCGCTGGAGGTGAGCCTCGCGGTCGCCGCCGATGTCGAGGCCGAACGCGCCGCTTTGGAGCGGCATTGGCAGCAACGCCTGGAACGGGCGGGATACCAGGCGGAGCGAGCCCGCCGCCAGTATGATGCGGTCGAGCCGGAGAACCGCCTGGTGGCGCGCACCCTCGAACGCGCCTGGGAAGAAGCGTTGGCCGAGCACGCCCGCCTGAAAGCGGAGCACGAGGCCGCCACGCGCGAACGGCCGCTGCTGCCGAGTGCGGAGGAACTCGCCGCGATCCGAACCCTGGCCCATGATCTTCCGGCCGTGTGGCGGGCCGAGACCACCACCCAGGAGGAACGCCAGACCATTGTCCGGCTGCTGGTCGAGCGCGTCCTCGTCGAGGTCGTCGGCGATACCGAGCAGGTGCGCGTTGAATGCCACTGGCACGGCGGGAGCCGGACCCAGCACCGGATCGTTCGTCCGGTCTCAAGCGCGAAGCGGCTCAGCACCTATGCCGCGCTGGTCGGCCGGGCGTCGGAACTGCAGCGCGCCGGCCATGGCGGCGGCGAGATCGCGGCCATCCTCAACCGCGAAGGCTGGCGGCCAGCAAAGCGTTGCGACGCCTTCACCGGGTCCATGGTGCGGCATCTCCTGCGCAGAGCCCAACCAAAGACACTGCCCGCCAGTTGTGCGCGGCGGCCCGTCCCGACACGCGAAGCCGACGAATGGACAATTGCAGAGTTGGCCAGCCGGTTGGGACGGCCGTGCTCAACCATCTACGGCTGGATACGCCGGGGGCGCCTTCAAAGCCGCCCCACCTCCGTCGCGTCTCGGCCTGTCAGGCTCGTGCACGCCGACGCTGCGACCATCGCCGCCTTGCGGTCAGCATAGTCCGTTTGCTCCCCACCCCTGAGTCTTGAGAGGTAGCATGCCTGGTCGTTCTCGATCCGCCAGTGCGCCCGGACAGCCTCGGCGGCGCGGGTCGCGGTGACCGGCGCGTTGGAAACGTAGAAGGCCGTCTCGCTGGAATGGCGCAGCAGCCCGGTTTTGGCGTTGCGGGTGTAGACGTCGCGCTCGACCCGGATGATGGCGGCGACGTGCGG
>CAXTUO010000847.1:0-2206 GCA_964247175.1 uncultured Acetobacteraceae bacterium
GTCCAACGCGGGCGCACGAGGGAAACGGCCAGGCTGCCATCGAGTTGACGATCTTTTGCGCAGGCGGCAAACCTTTGGGGATCGGTGGCCGAACGGCGTTCCCCGGCCCGCACAGTGGCCGATCCCGGAAACAATCCAGCGGCGCGGCGTTTCCTGTGGACAGTGGGTGAAGGTCAGATCCCACAAACCCGCAGGAGGATCAGGATGAGCGGTTCCGGCACGGACACACCGGGGACGGGCACGACGGAGGCCCCGGCCAGCGAAGGCAGCGGCGGCCCGCCGAAGGCCGGCGGAATGATCGGCGCCGACGTCTTCGCGACGCTGCTGGCCCCTGCGGCCTGCACCGTCTCCGTTTACCTGTCGATCGACCCGGGCGAGCACGACCGGCGCGCGCCGGATGCGCGGCTGCGCGGCCTGATCCAGATCGCCGATGAACGGCTGGAGCGGCGAGGCATGGACCTGCGCGCCCGGCACGCCGTCCTGGAGCCGCTGCGGCAATTCGCCGCAGACGCCGACTTCGCCCGGCACCGCGACCCCTGCCTCGCGCTGTTCACCAAATGGGAGGACGCGCCCGCCGTGGGCATGACCACCATTCCCCTGCCGTGGACCCGGCCGGACGAGGTGGTCGTCGGGCCTGACTTCCACATCAAGCCCCTGCTGCCGATGCTGGCGCTCGACCGCCGCTTCAACATCCTGGCGCTCAGCAAGTCGAATGTCCGGCTGCTGAGCGCGACCCCGTTCGACTGGACGGCCGTGCCGCTGGAAGCGCTGCCGATCGAGGCGCAGGCCGAGCTGGACTCGCGCCCGGCCGCGGAGGCCGCGTCAACCGACGAGGCCCGCATGGCGCTGATCGTGGCGGACCCGCGGCGGATCGCGATAGCGGTCAAGGCGGCGCTTGGCGACGATCCCGCGCCGGTCGTGCTGGTGGCCGATCCACACGTCGCCGGGCACTTCGCCAAACATGCCCAGTTGCGCGGGCTGCACCCGTCCGTGCTGCACCTGAACCCGTTCGCCCTCACGGAAGCGGTGCTGCACCGCAAGGTGGTCGAACTGATGCAGCCCGACCTGCAATCGGAGCTGGACGGCGTGCTCGAACAGGTCAACGCCCGGCTGGGCACGGCCGAGCCGACGGTGGCGATCCGCCTGGAGGAGATCCTGGCGGCGGCGCAGGAGGGGCGCGTGGACAGCGTCGTGGTGGCCGAGGACGAGACGCTGTGGGGCCGGTTCGAGCCGGGCCAGTCCCTGGCCGCGCACGGCAAACCCGGGCCGGACGACGAGGATCTGCTGAACCAGGCTGCCGTGCTGGCGCTGCGCAACGGCGGCCGCGCCTTCGCCGTGCCGCGCGAACGGCTGCCACGGCAGGCTCCGGCCGCTGCCACGCTGCGATTCTGAACAGGAGGAACCCATGGATCGGCCATTGGACATCGCGTTTCACAACACGGAGCCGTCCGCGGCGGTGGAAGCGGACATCCGCCAGCAGGTGGACAAGCTGGCAGCCCGCCATCCCCACCTCATCGGCTGCCGGGTGTCGGTCGAGGCGCTGCACAACCAGCACAGGACGGGCAACGTGTTCGACGTGCACATCGTGCTGTCGGTGCCGGGGCGCGACCTCGCGGTGTCCCGCGCGCCGCACCACGCGACGGAGCGCCGCGCCCGCCCCGACATCCGTGCGTCGTTGAAGGAGGCGTTCCGCGCCGCCGAGCGGCAACTTGCCTCGCACAAGGGGCAGTTGGGACAGGACACCGCGGCGCCGAGCGGCTCGGCGCTGACGGGCCAGGTCGCGCAGATCATCCCCGGCGAGGATCACGCCTTCATCCTCAACAACCTCGGCACGCAGCTATACTTCCATCGCGACAGCCTGACGCGCGGCGCGTTCGAGGCGTTGAAGGTCGGCGACCCCGTCCATTACGTGGAAGAGGCGGGCGACGCCGGCCCGGTCGCAACCAAGGTGTGGCCGGCCTGAGAGGATGGCCCGGCGCCCGCGACGGGCGCCGGGTCCTTGAAGCCTAGGAGCGGTCCTCGGTGTGCGTGTGGTGGACGTCGCGCTCGCCGCCGCCGCCCGAGGCGCGGCTGCGGGACGGGTTGGTGGGCGTGCCCGGCACGGGCGGCGTGCCGGCCTGGTCCCCGCCGCCCTTGTGGCCCGTGGGCTGGTGGTTCTTGCCGGGATGCTCCCGGTCCTGGTGGCTGCTGCCGGGGCCGCCGAAAC
>CAXTUO010000848.1:0-2205 GCA_964247175.1 uncultured Acetobacteraceae bacterium
AGCAAACGGTCCAGCCGGCCCACCTGCTCCAGCACCGCGAGCAGGGCGCGGCGGCGGCGGTCGTCGTCGCCCGCAAGCCCGTTCTCCGCCCGCAGCCGCATGGCGGCGAGCGGGTTGCGGATCTCGTGCGCCACCCCGGCCGCGACCCGGCCGAGCGCCGCCAGCCGCTCCGCCGCGACCACGCGCGCCCCAAGCTCCGCCGACCGCCGCCGGGCTTCGATCAGGCGCTGGCCGGCCTGGTTCAAGGCATCGACGATGCGGTCCAGGTCGCGCTCCCCGGTGCGCGGCAGGGTGGGGGGCAGGTCGTTCCGATGCTGCGCCAGCCCGGCCTCCATCGCGCCGACCTGCCGCGACCAGTCGCGCAGCAGCCAGGCGAGCCAGGCCGACATGCCCAGCACCAGTGCAAACAACGGCAGCAGCCCGGCGCGCAATCCGTCGGCTGCGCTGGCCGCCGCCACCCGGGTCATGGTCCAGGCGGTCAGGCCCTCGATGGGGCCGGGCAACGGGCAGGCGTGCAACAGCAGGGTCTGCGTGCTGGCGCCCGAGGTGCGGGCGACGGCGGCCTCATCCCGGGCAGCCTGCTCGTTGGCCGCCTGGATATTGGCGGCCTCGGCGGCGGGCAGGTCGGTTTTCGGGCCGGTGCCGGCGTAGGTCGGGAAGGCATAGGCAAGCGATCCCGTTTCCACCTGCCAGATGCCGCCTTCCACTCCGGTTTCATAAAGGAGGGCAAGGGACACCACCGTCTGGAGGTCTGCCCGCAGCCCGGCATCGCCCAGCGGCGGCACCGGGCCGCGCCAATCCGTGGCGTAGAAGGCATACCGCTCACGGATCAGGTCGCAGGCCCGCGCCGTCACCGCCTCGCCCCGCCCCACCTGGGCCGCCGTGGACTGGCCGGAAATCTGCACCAGCAACGCACCGGCCGCGACGCACGCCGCGAGCGAGAACGCCCACAGCGCCAGCAAGCGGGCACGGAGCGAGCGCAATCAGCGCGTCATGACGCCGACGGCGCCGGGCCGCGCGTCCGGTCCAGCCCTTCCATGCGCGGCAGGGTCACCGGCTGGCCGCTGGCGGCGGATTGGTAGATCGCTTCCATGATCCGGTGGTCCTGCACGCCTTCCTCGCCGGGGGTGTGCGGCTCGCGGTTGGACAGCACGCATTCGGCCATGTGGTCCATCTCCAGCGCGAACTGGTTCTGCATGGGGAGGCGCCGTTCCTCCTCCCCCTCGGCCCGGCCGTCGCGGCGCGCGATGCGGAGCCGGTGGCCGTTGTAGGCGAAGGCGTTGTCCAGGCTGATGGCGGCGCCCGGCGTGTGCACGCGCAGCAGCCGGCTTTCATGCATGCCGTAGCTCGACGCGCAGTTGGCGGTGACGCCGCCGGGGAAGCGAAGCATGAAGTTCACGGTTTCCTCCACCTCGGCAAAGCGCGGATCGTCCGGCGGGCTGAAGCTGCGGGCGATGACCTCGACCGGCTCCTCCCCGGTCAGGAAGCGGGCCGCGTTCAGGCAATACAGCCCCACGTCCGGCAGCGACCCGCCGCCGGCGAGCGCCCGCTTGAGGCGCCATTGCTCGCCATCGCCCTGGTTCTGCACGTTCACGGCGTCGATGAAGCGGGCGGGTCCGAACGTCGTCTCGCGCACCATTTGCAGCACCTCGCGGTTGTGCGGCTCGTACTGGCAGCGATAGGCGATCATCAGCTTGCGTCCCGCAGCCCGGCAGGCATCGACCATGGCCTGCCCCTCGGCCGAGGACACCGCCATCGGCTTCTCGCACAGCACGTCCTTGCCGGCCTGCGCGGCACGGATCGTGTATTCCTTGTGCATAGCGTTGGGCAGGATGACGTACACGACCCGGATCTCCGGGTTGTCGCGGATGCGGTCAAAGTCCGCATAATCGTACACCGCCTCCGGCCGGACGCCGTACTGGGCGGCGACGCGGGCAGCCTTGTCCGGCGTGCCGCTCACCAGGGCGACGAGGCGGGACCGCTTCGCCTCGCCGAACGCCGGCAGGACCTCCTCAAGCGCCAGGCGTCCCAGGCCGACGACGGCAAAGCCGACCCGCTCGATCACCGGCATGGGGTTGGGCGGGCCGCCGGACGGGCGCTCGGTGGGTGCGGTCCAGGCCGGGAACTGCACCCGGCCGCCTTGCACCTGGCCCGTGTCGATCTCCGGCACCGCCGCGGCGGCGCTCCGTGCGAGCAAGCTCCCGG
>CAXTUO010000849.1:0-2197 GCA_964247175.1 uncultured Acetobacteraceae bacterium
TTGTGTGCCAGGCCGCGGCAGGGCCCTTGGACGGGCCAAGGCAGTTTCCGATCGCGCGCGACCGCACTGAGTCCTTTCAGCGCGGCCGCGCCTGTTTTCGGCACGCAGTCATAACCCGGCATTGAGGCTTGTGCTGCTCTTGCACCTGCAAGCATTCAAGTCCCTTGTGTGGTTCTCCACTGCGCGAACTCGGCTCGGGTCTGTTCATTGACGGGGTACAGGCCCTGCAATCGCTCGCCCTTGGCCACGCGAAGCTGGATATAGCCTTCCAGCCGCTCCTGCTCCGCCGCGTCGGCGGCCACCTCGTCCACGATGCCGCGGGGGATCATTGCCACCCCGTCGGCGTCGGCCACCACGACGTCGCCGGGATAGACCGCGACGCCGCCGCAGCCGATCGGCTGATTGTAGTCCACCGCCCGGTGCACGATCCGGTTGCTCGGCGCGCTCGGCCCGGCGCAGAACACCGGCAGCGCCATGCGCGAGATCGCCGCGCTGTCCCGCACGCCGCCATCGGTGACCATGCCGGCGGCCCCGCGGACCTGCAGTCGCGTCACGTACACGTCGCCGGCCGAGGCGGCGCGCGGGTCGCCGCGGCAGTCCATCACCAGCACGTGCCCTTCCGGCACGCTGTCCACCGCCTCGCGCTGCAAGGTGTTGGGGTCCGGCTTCACGCCATAGGAGTCGACGTCCTCCCGGGCCGGGATGTAGCGCAAGGTGAAGGCCGGGCCGATCAGGTTGCCCTCATAGGAGCCGAGCGGCCGCACGCCTTGCATGAAGGCATTGCGAAAGCCGCGGCGGAACAGCTGCGTAGTCAGCGTCGCCGTGGTGGTGGACCGCAGGTTCGCCATCGTTTCCAGCGAAAGCGGCGACATGCCGGCGCCCTTATCCGCCATACTCGGGCCGCTTGGGCGTGAAGACGTCCAGCTCCAGCGCTTCCTCCGTGCCCTGCACTTCGATATAGTGCTCGACGTCCGGCGGAATGACGAGCAGGCCGCCGGGCGTCAACCGCACGATCTCGTCGCCGACGTGGAAGTCCGCGGTGCCGCCGAGCATGTAGACGATCTGCTCGTAGTGGTGCGAATGGGGCCGCAGCTCATGACCGGGCTGGATGCGGTGCAGGGCGAGGGTTGCGCCTTCCCCTGTGAACGTTTTGCGTTCCATCCCGCCCCGGATGGTTTCCCATTCGACGGCGTCCCAGTTCACGTTGTGCGGCACCATGGCGGCCCCCGTCGTCTTTGTTGTCGTGAAGGAGGTTATCGCACCGGCTGGCGGCCGTCCCGTGTCGCGGCGCCGCATTCCGTGCGGCGGAATTTGGCCCCCGTCAGTCCGCGAGCAGTTCGGCGACAGCGCGGCGGCTGCGCAGCAGGCCCGGCAGGCGGCCGGGCTTGGTGCGGCCCTGGCCGCATTCGCTGGCGATGACGAACTCCCGCACGACGGACCGCACGGCGGCGATCCGCATCCGACTGTCCTCCCCATCGCCGTGATGGATCAAGCCGATGGGAAGCTGGCCGGTTATCGGTCAGGAAGCCGTGGCAAAGGTGGAAACCGAGTTCGCCACCGGTCGGCACCATACCGCCAAGCGATCAAGCGGTTCGTTGGTTTGAACGTAATGCAGAAGCTGACGATGACCTAAGAGGTGGCCGGCTTCGTCGAGACACCGTTTCGCTTTGGCTAAGTGGAGCCTCTGCCGGTTGTTATCGTGTGGTGCCGCTGGCGGGGCGGTGCGCAGGAAGGGCATAGCCCGACCGGAGCGACGCCCCGCCAGCGGCGGCGAAGGTCATGCCGCCGCGATCTGCGGCAGGTGGCCGAAGTAGGCTTGATCCGGCGTCCGCGCGTCAAGGCTCGAGTGCGGGCGTTTGCGGTTGTAGAACGCCAGATACCGGCCGATCGAGGCGCGCGCCTCGCCGACGCTGCCGTAGGCTCGCAAGTAGACCTCCTCGTATTTGACCGAACGCCAGAGCCGCTCGACGAACACGTTGTCGCGCCAGGCGCCGCGGCCGTCCATGCTGATCGCAATGGCAGTCTTCGAGAGCAGGCTGGTGAAAGCGGCGCTGGTGAACTGGCTTCTTTGATCGGTGTTGAAGATTTCCGACCGGCCATGCCGGGCAAGCGCCTCCTCGACCGCGTCGAGGCAGAACTCAGCCTCCAGCGTGATCGAGACGCGCCAGGACAGCACCCGCCGGCTGAACCAGTCCAG
>CAXTUO010000850.1:0-2196 GCA_964247175.1 uncultured Acetobacteraceae bacterium
CCCGCTACCAGGGCAGCGCGGCGCCGCTGTAGTCGTAGAACGCCGACCCCGGCTCCCCGCGGTGCGCCAGGACCGTGTCCACCAGCCCGCGGGCGCTGGTCTCGACGTCCAGCGGCGCGTCGCCCCCGCCCATGTCCGTGCGCACCCAGCCGGGATGCAGCGACAGCACGGCGAGCGGGCGGCCGAGCTTCGCCGTCAGGCTGCGGGTCAGCGAGTTCAGCGCCGCCTTGCTGGCGCGGTACAGCTCCATGTCGCCCCTCGTGTTGTCGGCGACGCTGCCCATGCGCGAGGTCATGAAGGCCAGCACGCCGCCTTCCTTCACCCGGCCGAGCAGGGCGCGGGCGGCGGCGACCGGGGCGACGGCGTTGGTGGTGAACAGCGCGCCAACCTCCTCCGCCGTTGCCTTCGTCGCGTCCCCGTGCGCCGGGCCGGACACGCCGGCGTTGATGAACAGCAGGTCGAGCGGCGCGTCCGGCAGAACCGCGACCGAGGCCGCGTCCGTGACGTCGGCGAGCGCCGCCGTGCCCCCGGCCGCTTCCACGGCCGCGCGGTCGGTTTCGGCGCGCACGGTGCCGGTCACGGTCCAGCCGCGCCCGGCGAGCTCGCGCACCAGGCCGAGGCCGAGGCCGCGCGACGCGCCGATGATGAGTGCTGTGGGCATGCCGGTTCTCCCGATGATGTGCAGGGACCATAGGGTTGGCGCGGGGCGTCGCGATGCCAAGTGCCCCATCCTCACTCACCTGCGATCCCGCCCTTCCCGCCAGGAAACCTTGCGCTCCGGCTGCGTTGGGCCGGGACCCGTTCAATTCAGAGGACCGAATGTCCGTCACCACCTTGCCTTCGTCCCCCCGCGCCGCTGCCGGCACCGTCGTCATCACCGGCGCGTCGTCCGGCATCGGCCGCAGCACCGCGGCGCTGTTCGGCCAGCGCGGCTGGCGCGTCGGCCTGATCGCCCGCAGCGCCGACAACCTGGAGGCCACCCGCAAGGATGTCGTGGCCGCCAGCGGTACCGCCTCCGTTGCCGTGGCGGACGTGTCCGACAGCGCGGCGCTGGAAGCGGCGGCGGCGCGCATCGAGAACGAGCTTGGCCCCATCGACGTTTGGATCAACAACGCCGGCGTCAGCGTGTATGGCAAGTTCATGGACATCACGGAGGACGAGTTCCGCCGGCTGACCGACGTGAACTACCTCGGCACGGTGAACGGCACCCGCGTCGCGCTGCGGCGCATGCTGCCGCGCAACAAGGGCACGGTGGTGCAGATCCTGTCGGCCATCAGCTACCGCGGCGTGCCGCTGCAATCGCCGTACTCCGGAAGCAAGTACGCGCTGCGCGGCTTCACCGAGGCGGTGCGGGCCGAGCTTGCGAACGACAACAGCGCGGTGCACCTGACGATGGTGCACCCGCCCGCGGTGAACACGCCGTTCTACAACCACGCCACCTCCCACATGCCGAAGCCGGTGCGTCCGCCGCCCCCGGTGTACCAGCCGGAACTGGTGGCCGACGCCATCTACCTCGCGGCCACGACGCGGCGGCGGGAGGTGAAGGTGTCCGGCTCGACCCTGGGCTTCGCGATCGGCAACAAGCTGACGCCGAGCCTGCTGGACTACTTCGCCGGCAAGTTCGGGGTGGCGGCGCAGCAGTCGGACCAGGGCGGTGCCGTGGCGATGCGCGACCCGAACCTGAACGGCCCCGGCCAGAAGCCGTCAGCGACCCACGGCCCGTTCGACAACGAGAGCCTGAGCACCAGCGTGCAGATGTGGGCCAACAAGAACCGCGGCGCCGTGGGGCTGGCGGTCGGCCTGGGCTTGATCGGCCTGGCGATGCTGGCCGGGCCGTCCGCGCGTGCCGCGGGGGTGGGGGGCGCTGCGGGCGCGGTTCGCGCCCTGCGGCGGTAGAAACGGTGCCGGGCGGCACGGCGCCTCGGGTCAGCCGGCAGCTCGAATCGTCGCTGTACGTGGCCGACCTAGCCCGGTCCCACGCCTTCTACGAGCAGGTGTTCGGCTTCGAGACGCTGCTGGAAGAGGAGCGCATGGTCGGGCTCGCGGTGCCGGGCGGCAGCGTGCTGCTGCTGTTCCGCCGCGGCGGGTCGGTGGACCCCAGCCCCACGCCCGGCGGCACCATCCCGCCGCATGGCGGCCGGGGCACGCTGCACCTGTGCTTCGCCGTGCCGCTGGCGGAACTCGACGCCTGGGAGC
>CAXTUO010000851.1:0-2196 GCA_964247175.1 uncultured Acetobacteraceae bacterium
GGTGTTCGTGGCGATGGCGGTGCTGGCGCTCAGCCAAGGGTTCATCTGGGGCTACGGCGGCATCATGTCGTTCGGGCAGACCGCGTTTTTCGGCCTGGGCGGCTACGCCTACGCGGTCGCGGTGATGAACATGGGGGACAGCACGGTGCCCGTGCTGCTGGCGGTGTTGGTGCCGACGCTGTTCGCGGCGCTGCTCGGCTACTTCATGTTCTACGGGCGGATCAGCGACGCCTACATCGGGGTCATCACGCTCACGGTGACGGTGATCCTGTTCAACGTGGTGAACTCGACCGCCGGGGATTTCTACACCATCGGCAATGCGCCGCTGGGCGGCTTCAACGGGATGCCGTCCGTGCCGCCGCTCAACGTGCCCGGCGACCCGTCCTCGCCGCTCGACCCGCAGCAGACGTGGTACGCGGCGATGGGCGCGCTGATCCTGGTCTATGTGCTGCTGCGCGCGATCCTTGCCAGCCGCTTCGGCCGGGTCGTGGTGGCGATCCGGGAGAACGAGACCCGGGCGCAGCTGCTGGGCTACGACACGCGGCTGTATAAGCTGATCGTGTTCGCCATCGGCGGCGGCATCGCCGGGTTGGCCGGGTGCCTGTATGCCAACTGGGGATCGTTCATCAGCCCCACGGTGTTCGGGCTGGCGACCTCGGCGCAGGTGCTGATTTACGTGCTGGTGGGCGGTTTGGGCACGCTGCTCGGGCCGATCCTGGGCGCGGTCGGCATCCAATACCTGATCTCGGCCATCGGCGCGCAGGAAGTGGTGAACGCCAACCTGGTGCTGGGCGCGGTGCTGGTGGTGTTCGTGCTGCTGGTGCCGCAGGGGCTGGTGCCGGTGGTGCAGGGGCTGTTCCGCCGGGTTGCGGGGGTGCGCCGGGGCCGGGTGGCCGAGGCGACAGCGCCGGTGGAGGCGGAGTCGTGACCGTGCCGCTCTTGGAAGCGCAGGGCGCCACCATGCGGTTCGGGGGCGTCACCGCGGTGAACGACGTCAACTTCACCCTGCGCGAGATGGAGCTGCGCTGCCTGATCGGCCCGAACGGCGCGGGCAAGAGCACGTTCTTCAAGATGCTGACCGGGCAGCTCAAGCCGAGCGCCGGGCGCATCCTGCTGCGCGGCCGGGACATCACCGGGGCGGAGCCGCACCAGATCGCCCGCCTGGGCGTCGGCATCAAGACGCAGGTGCCCAACGTGTTCGACGGACTTTCGGTGCGGGAGAACGTGTTCGTCGCGGCCAGCAGGCGCGGCTCGGCGCAGCAGGCTCGGCGTACTACCGCGGAAATGCTGGAACGCCTGCGGCTGACCGCCATCGCTGCGCGCCCCGTGGGCCAACTCGCGCATGGGCAGCGGCAATGGGTGGAGATCGCCGCCGTGCTGGCGCAGGAGCCGGAACTGGTGCTGCTGGACGAGCCGGCGGCCGGCATGACGCACGAGGAGGTGCTGCGCACCGCCGCGCTGATCCGCGAGATCAACCAGACGCATGCGCTGATCGTCGTGGAGCACGACATGCAGTTCATCCGCATGATCGCCTCCACGGTGACGGTGTTCAACCAAGGCGCCATCCTGGTCGAGGACGACGTGGAGCGCGTGATGGCCGACCCGGCGGTGCGCGACGTGTATCTCGGGAAACAAGCCGCATGATGCTGCAGGTGGAGGGGCTGCGCTCCGGCTACGGCCGCATCCCGATCCTGGCCGGGGTCAACCTCGCCGTGGTGCCGGGCGAGTTCGTCGGCATCCTCGGGCACAACGGCATGGGCAAGTCCACCCTGCTGCGCACCCTGATGGGCTACCTGCCGGCGACCGGCGGGTGCGTCACGTTCGAGGGGCGCGACATCACCCGGCTGTCGCCCACGGCGCGCGCCCGGCTCGGCATCGGCTACGTGCCGCAGGGCCGCCAGATCTTCCCGGCGCTCAGCGTGACGGAGAACCTGCGCATGGGCTGCCTGCTGTCGCCGCGGGACGAGCGGCAGACCATCCAGGGGGTGCTGGAAACGTTCCCGCGGCTGCGGCGCCTCCTGGACCGCACCGGCGGCGCGCTGTCGGGCGGGGAGCAGCAGTTGCTGGCACTGGCCCGCTGCCTGTGCGGCGGGCCGCGGCTGATGCTGCTGGACGAGCCGACAGAGGGCATCCAGCCGTCGATCATCGACGAGATCATCGAGACGCTGCAAACCCTGTCCCGCCGCGGCGGGGTCA
>CAXTUO010000852.1:0-2195 GCA_964247175.1 uncultured Acetobacteraceae bacterium
CCACGCTCCTGGTGCATGACGCCACCAAGGCATTTGAGGAGCTGGCCAACGGGATGCCGCCGCTCATGGTCGCCATGCAGCGGCTTGGCCAGGTGCAGTACATCTTCGGCACGCTCGGCCAGGCCGCGAAGGTGGCGGCGGGCTACGTGTTCAGCCTGCCTGGCGCGGCCGTGGCGGCGGCGGCGGACCTTGGAGCCGGGCGGCTGGTGCAGGGCCGGTTGAACGCGGCGGACCTTGCCTGCCTGCTGGCGCCCGGGGCGGCGTGGCTTGTCCCTCCGATGACAGCGCGGCTGGGCCGGCCCGGGCGGGTCCTCGGGGTGCCGGCGGCGGCGGCGCTGACGGCGGGCGTTGGGTGGCTGGGCGGGCGCCTGCTGCACCGCTGACACAGGCTGCAACGATGTGTCCTTTATGCGACAAGTAGTGGCAAAAGGCACGGCACGATTGCCACGCCCGTTCAGGCCAGCCTAACGTCCCTCGATGAACGGTCCGAATCCGCGGTTGCTGGCCGGCTTGATACTTGTTGCCCTGCTGTGCGCGGGGGCGGCAGGCGCCATCTACCAATTCTGGCCGAGCGACAGCCCGCCCGCGGCACCGGCGCCGGTCAGTTCGGAGGCCGCGACCGCCCCGGCACCCGCGCCGGCCAGCCCCGGCGCCGCACCCAGCTTCGACATCGTGCGGGTCGGCCCACGGGGCGCCGTGCTGGCCGGGCGGGCGGAGCCGGGCGCCACCGTGGTCGTGGTCAACAACAACGCGCCGCTCGGCCGGACGCAGGCCAACGGGCGCGGCGAGTGGGTGCTGGTGTCCGCGACCGCGCTCGCGCCGGGCGGGCGGGAGCTGAGCCTTTCGGCGCGCAACGCGGACGGGCGCGACGTGAAGGGCGACGGCACCGTGCTGCTTGATGTCCCGGCCTCGCCCGCCGCGTCCGGCCCGGCGACGGCGCTGCTGGTGCCGCAGGCGGGCGCGCCGCGGGTGCTGGAAGCGGCGCCGGACGACGCGGCCCCGAGTCCGGTCGAGAGTCCCGTCCAGAACCCGGCCCCTCCTCCCGAGCCTAAGCCGGGGCGGCAGCCCGGCATGGCGCGGCTTGGGCTGGACGCCGTGGACTATGACGACCGCCGCGCGATCCGCTTCGCAGGCCAGGCGCCTCCGGGCGCCACCGTGCGGGCCTATGTGGACGACGCGCCGGCCGGGGATGCGGCGGCGGACGCGCAGGGCCGCTGGGCCATGACGCCGCGGCGCGCGCTGCTCCGGAACGCGCACCGGCTGCGCATCGACCAGCTCGACGCCGACGGCCAGGTGCTGGCCCGGGTCGAGCTGCCGTTCCAGCATAGGGCGGTGCCGCCGGCTGTGCTCGCGTCCGGCCGGGTGGTGGTGCAGCCGGGCCAGACCCTGTGGCGGCTGGCGCGCCGGGCGTACGGCACGGGCGTGCGCTATACCGTCATCTACCTGGCGAACCGCGACCATATCCGTGATCCCCGGCTGATCTACCCCGGCCAGGCCTTCGCCGTGCCCGCCGTCGCGCGCTAGCCGGCAGGCCCGCGCCGGGCGGCACAGGCAAGCCTGCGCCGGGCGTCACGGGCTTGCCCGTGCCGGACTTAGTAGCCATCTCGCGAACCATGACCCCCATCGAATCCTTCCGTTCCGTTTTGGCGCCGCCGCACCCGGTGGGCCGGCCTTTCATCCTGGGCGGCGTCGTCCTCGTCCTGCTCGGGTTGTTCGTCGGCGCATGGCTGGCCTGGCTCGGCGTGCTGTTTACGCTGTTCTGCCTGTATTTCTTCCGCGACCCGGACCGCGTGCCGCCCAAGCGCGTCAGCGCCGTGGTGGCCCCGGCGGATGGCCGCGTCGTGTCCGTCACGCAGGCGGTGCCGCCGGCTGAGCTTGGCCTCGGCGACGGGCCGCGCTGGCGGGTGGCGATCTTCCTGTCCGTGCTCGATGTCCACGTCAACCGCATGCCGGCCACCGGCACGGTGACGCGCATCGCCTACCGCGCGGGCAAGTTCGTCAACGCCAGCATGGACAAGGCGAGCGAGCACAACGAGCGCAACGCCCTCGCCCTGCGCCTGCCGGACGGGCGGCAGATGGCGGTGGTGCAGATCGCCGGGCTGATCGCGCGCCGGATCGTCTGCCAGGTGCGGGAAGGCCAGGCCGTGCTCGGCGGCAGCCGCTTCGGCATCATCCGCTTCGGCAGCCGCACCGAC